>NZ_JBPWOS010000005.1:0-277373 GCF_055550225.1 Ornithinibacillus liuyingii
TGACACGTGGAGCTGACGGATACTAATAGATCGAGGACTTAACTAACTTATTTGATATCGTTTGTTTACTCTTATTTAGTTTTCAGGGTATAATTTACAAAAAAACCTTGCATTTCTTTTAAGAAATGAATATAATAAAACCTGTCTTGATTTTAAGATATTGTCTGGTAATGATGGCGAGAAGGTCACACCTGTTTCCATACCGAACACAGAAGTTAAGCTTCTCAGCGCCGATGGTAATTGGGGCATTGCCCTTGTGAGAGTAGGACGTTGCCAGGCAAGATAAGTAAAGAAAGGTATTACACCTCGAAAGTTAGATTTTACTCTATCTTTCGAGGTGTTTTAGTATAACCAAATATAGTGGAGATAGAATGTAAGTTGAATAATCCATCTCTTTTTGCGAACTGGAACAGAACTTTTTCTTGAAGAATCAACAGAACCGCTTAAAGCAGTGCTGGAGGAGTATTCAATTTAAGCCCTCAAAGTATATGTAAAAAGCACGCCCATCTTGAAGGCGTGCTTACTAAAATTGGTTATGCCATGCCGAAAGGTCCAAGCTTCTGAGTGTTTCCTCCACCATTTCCACTCATGCCTGCCACGAATGGCAGCATTTTTGAAATGGCTTGGCCGAAATTTTGGTTGTTTTTAGTCATCGTATAATACGTTGCTGCTCCAACTCCAACGGAAGCGAGTATTGGTAACCATTTTCCTTTTGTTTGCACTCGGAACCAACCCTTTCTGTGCTAAAGTTTTTGTCCCCAATACATGATTAGAATCCCCCAATTGAGTAAAAAAATAAGAGGAATCAACTACCAGGTGTAGATGTTTCGAATGCAGCATTCATTCCAGCAAGCCTACCGGTGACTAAAGCAGATGTAATATTATATCCACCAGTGTAACCATGAATATCTAAAATCTCACCACAGAAATATAATCGGTCCATCATTTTCGATTGCATTGTGTTAGGGACGATTTCCTTAATCGAAACACCTCCACCTGTCACGAATGCTTTTTCAAGTGGTAGAGACCCGTTTACTGTATAGGTGAAATGTTTAAAACCTTGTACAATGGAACGAAGTGTTTCCTTTCCAATATTTGCTGCCTTCTGATCCTCTTTAACGTTATTCTTTTCGAGGATAAAGTTTAGAAATCTTTCTGGAACGATTCCCTTTAATATATTTTTTATTGCTTTTTTAGGATTTTCAGCAATTGTTACAAGAAGTTCCTGGTACAGTTCTTCCTCATGCTTGTCTGGTAATACATCTAAATGCATGGTTACTAATTTCTTCCCTTTCATAAGCTCTTTGACAACAAATTGAGAGCATCGTAAAACTGCTGGTCCCGATACACCGAAATGAGTAAAAATCATATCCATTCTATGTGTGATGATCGGTTTATTTTTATCGTTTAAAACAGAAAGGGTAATACTTCTTAGAGAAAGGCCTTGTAATTTCTTTTGTTTAATAAATTCTTCACTAGAAGTTAAGGCGACTTCTGTTGGATATAATTCTGTTATCGTATGACCTGCCTTTTTTGCCCATGCATAACCGTCTCCTGTTGACCCTGTATGAGGAACGGCTTTTCCACCAGCTGCAATGACTATCGCACCTGTTTCGATTTTATCGCCATTTTCAAGAATGACGGTATGTGCACTTTCTCCATAGTGTATAGCATTCACAGGTGTATTTAATTTTACTTCTACACCAAGCTGTTCCATTTTGTTTATTAATGCTTGGACGACATCTTTTGCAGAGTTAGATACCGGGAACATACGTCCATGATCTTCTTCCTTTAATGCAACACCAAGTCCTTCGAAGAAGTCGATAATGTCGTAATTATTAAAGACTGAAAAGGCACTATATAAAAACCGACCATTTCCCGGGATATGCTTAATAACTTCGTCTTGAGGAAGTCGGTTAGTAACATTACATCGACCACCACCAGATATAGCGAGTTTTTTTCCTAATTTATTACCTTTTTCAATTAGCATGGTTCTAGCACCGTGTTCAGCTGCAGCGATAGAAGCCATTAATCCTGATGGGCCACCACCAATTACTATTACGTCATAATTCAAGCGTACTCATTCCTTTCAAGTGTTAATTTTAACATTTTACACTTGATGTACTCAATTTTTAGGTGAAATAAAGTCATGTTTTGCAGCTTTGTTATCGTTAAAACCGATTTTTTTCTTATGGAGCAAGGTTTAAGTGCTTTTCTACCTATATTAATAATATAATGGTTAACGAAATGTATATAATTGTAAGTTAAGGTTATCTATCGGAACGGTAGTATGTTAAAATAGGCTTATTGTGATATTTTAAATTGTAGATGCAGGTGAAAAAATGTCAAAATCAACAATCGTAAGGGGTGCTTTCCTGTTAACGGGGGCGTCTTTTTTATCGAAGTTTTTAGGAATGATATATGTAATACCCTTTAATGCAATGGTAGGGCCAGAAGGTGTGGCTCTTTATTCATATGCTTACCTCCCGTATAGTATTTTAATCACTATAGCTACGGTCGGTATTCCGTTAGCAGTTTCGAAGTTCATATCGAAATATAACTCCTTAGGGGATTATTATACTGGAATGCGAATGTTTAAAACCGGTATGTCGCTAATGGCAATTACAGGTATTATTACATTTCTGGGTCTCTTCTTTAGTGCGGAGTTAATTGCAAATCTAATCATTTCAGACGATGAATTACATAATACTGTAGAAGATGTTACGATGGTCATTCGTATGGTTAGCTTTGCTTTAATTATTACTCCTTCTATGAGTATTATGCGGGGCTTTTTTCAAGGAAATCAATCGATGGGACCAACAGCTGTTTCCCAAGTTATAGAGCAAATTGCAAGAATCGTGTTTTTATTGGTAGCAGCATTTCTTATTATCTATATATTTAACGGAACGACTACCACCGCAGTAGGCTATGCAACATTTGCTGCATTCATAGGTGCCATTTTCTCTTATGGCGTCTTGTTAATCTATTGGAAAAAACGTAAACCTTTTATCGATAAGAAACTCGCGGAACAAAAATCGGTACATGATATACCAAAAAAAGAGTTAATGCGAGAATTATTACGTTATGCAGGACCTTTTGTTATTGTTTCTCTAGCTATTCCACTGTTTCAAATAGTTGATACGGTTACGTTTAACCGAACAATGGTAGCAATCGGACAGGGTGAAATTTCTGAGGCGTTATTTGGGTCGATTTATTCGTTAAGTCATAAGCTAGTCATTATACCAGTTACGATAGCAACAGGATTATCTTTAGCTGTTATGCCAGTTGTCACATCCTCCTTCACCCAAGGAGAAAAGCCTCTATTAAATAATCAAATTAACCAGGCACTTCAAATTATACTGGTATTGGTTATTCCTGCATCATTTGGATTAACCATGCTCTCATCAGAAGCGTATGGTACCTTATTTGGTGGATTGGAAACGTTAAGCTTAACTGGACCATTACTCGGTTGGTATGCGCCTGTTGGCATCTTATTTGCTTTATTGACTGTAACAGCGTCAATTTTACAAGGGATTAATCAGCAAAATCATGCTGTCTTTAATTTATGTGCCGGATTTTTATTTAAAGTGCTTTTTAATATACAGTTCATTCATATGTTTGGTGCAAAAGGATCTATTTTTGCTACTGCGATTGGGTTAACTATTGCAGTAGTGTTGAATCTCATCCGTATTAGAAGTACAGTAGGATTCCAATTTAAACCAATCTTTAAACGCACCATTCTTACGGGGATTTTTGTTGTCATCATGTGGATTGTGATTTTATTGGTTAAATTAATTATGGGAGCAATATTCCCATATGAAGAAACGAGACTGGGATTAATGCTTATGCTTTTCCTTGGCGTTTCAATTGGTGGCTATGTATACCTATGGTTTGCATACAAGTCTACATTATTAGAGCGGGTATTTGGAGAGAGAGTACGTATTTTAAGTAAGATTTTCAGGTAGTTTTGAGGTGCTGATATGAGAATAGATAAATTACTTGCCAATATGGGTTACGGTTCCCGTAAAGATGTGAAAGCATTAGTGAAGAAGAAACGGGTTACGTTAAATGAACTAGTTGTCAAGGATAGTGGTCTAAAGGTTGATACGGAGAAAGACATAGTCAAAGTGGATGATCAGGTTGTCATCTATAAACCATTTGTTTATCTTATGATGAATAAGCCTCCTGGGGTGGTCTCAGCGACAGAGGATCATCGTGATAAGACAGTAGTTGATATACTAACACCAGAGTTACAACATTTTAACCCCTTTCCTGTTGGTCGATTAGATAAAGATACAGAAGGGTTATTATTACTAACCAATGATGGCCAATTAGCTCATCAATTACTTTCACCAAAAAAAGATGTGGGAAAAACATATTATGCTAAAATATCGGGGATGGTAACCGATAAAGAGGTTGAGCTGTTTTCAAATGGAGTTACATTAGATGATGGCTATAAGACAAAACCAGCAAAGTTAACCATCATTGCTTCTGGTGATATTTCAGAAATTGAAATAGTCATTACGGAGGGGAAGTTTCATCAGGTGAAGCGGATGTTCGAAGCTGTCGGAAAAAAAGTTGTCTATTTGAAGCGACTAAGTATGGGGGAGCTAAAGCTGGATTCTTCTTTAAGATTAGGGGAATATCGTGAGTTGACTGAAGAAGAACTTTCTTATTGTCAATTTATTAAGTGAGGGATATAAATGGGACAAATTCCACATTATTTTATCGCTATACCGGTTTCAACTGAATTAAAAGAGAAATTCTTCACTTGGCAAGAATCGTTGAAACAAAATATATCGTATAAAGTATGGCCACATCAAGAAGACTTACACATTACATTGAAGTTTCTAGGTGCTGTTGAGGAGCAGCAGCTAAAACAGTTGCGAAATAATTTAGCGACTATTATTCATACTGCATTTACATTAACTGTAGGTGGGATTGGAACCTTTGGAAAGCATGACAACCCGCGTGTAGTTTGGGCTGGTGTAAAAAAAAATACAAATCTTGAAGGGTTATTTTTAAAAATTGAATCAGTTGTAACAGAAATTGGATTTCCAAGCGAAAATAGACCTTACAGACCGCATATCACACTTGCGAAGAAATGGTTAGAATCATATCATGCAAGAGCTTTAGATGAGGCGAAGGAACAATTTGCAGCTGATTACTTCCAAATGAATGTAGATGAGTTTGTTTTGTATCAAATTTATCCTTCTAAATCACCAAAATATCAGATTGTGGAACGTTATCGGTTAAAGAGGGGGTAATCGATTGGCTCAGTTAATTAAATTACAAAATTACATTACACGATATGAATGGGATATATATCGTTATCCGAGTCAATTTATTCGATATAAGCAAGATAATTGGAAGAAGCTTCTAAATTTATGGAACAATCCCGAGCTCTTGTCGACTTTGTCTGACATAGAAGAAGAGCAAAAAAAACCATCGAAATGGAATTTGTTCCAAAGAAAAAAAGTACAAGATGAAGTAGTGGAAGATACAAAGCATGACGTTATTCTTCCAAATACGGAAGAAGAGCTAAAACATTATTTCTTGAATCAACTTATTCCATTTCAGTTTAAATGGGCTACATCAACTATATCAAACGTTTCTTTTGTTGCACCAAAATATTATAAAGACGAATTACTTCACTACTTTTTAAAACGGTTTCCTGATACCTATTTAGTAATGTATTATCCTGTTTTCGAGATACGGAAGGCGCCAGTTGAAGGGGAGATTATACTTATCAGTCCATTAGGTATTGAAATTATTTATGTATTGGAACCAAATCAGAATACAATGATTACCGCATCGGATGATAGAAGCTGGGTCTTGGAGAATGGTGTTAAAAGTATGAAGCAGTTAAGTCCGATCTTTGCACTAAAGCGGACGGAGAAGATTGTAAAAGGGATATTAGATAAATATGATATTTCATTTCCTATACATAAGGTCGTCCTCTCTCGGACAAATATCATCAATTTTTTAAAAGAACCATATCATACTAGAATTATAGGAAAACATGAATATGATCAATGGTTTCAGGAAAAAAGATCACTCAACTCGCCATTAAAAAGTGTTCAATTAAAGGCAGCAGAGGCTTTGTTAAAACATTGCCAATCATCTTATGTAAAGCGTCCAGAATGGGTGGACGAAGAAGAATTTGACGGCGGAATGATGGAAGAAGAGGGTTAATATATGTATATCTTCATGGAAGCATGCTCCCGAATGGGAATTAGATGGGAAGAGAGAAATAATCGAGGATTGTTGGATGGTGACGGTTGCTAATCATTAGTATTATGGTGGAGGGATGAAAATCATCCCTAATGCAAAAATTCAACCGAATGTCCTGCCGGTGTTAGTTATTCATGGTATTTCTAAATGGAAAGTGTTAGGATTGTTTTTAACTGTTTTTATTGGGAAGCATATTCGTTTAAAGAAGTAGATTTATATCATGTGAGTTAATTCTTAATAAAAACGCAAAAGGCAATTTGTTTTCAAGTTGATGGGCAAACAGAAGTATATAGTTCGTGTAAAATTGTTAAAGATAAACAAGCTATCCAAATAATGGGGACTAATTTTTCCTAATAAATTGGATAGACAACTTGAAAATAATGATAGAATTCGATAATCTATTAACATGTCTGTAATTTTTGTTGATTATTTTTTGATATGGGGAATGTATGATGGAATGGTTTAAGAAGGTTTTTGGTGAAGAATGGGAAATTACGCCTGCTGGTGGACTAACTGGGGAGGCTTATTTTGCCAAAAAAGATTCGAAGCAACTTTTTCTTAAACGAAATTCATCCCCATTTTTAGCAGTATTATCAGCTGAAGGGATTGTTCCTAAGCTAGTATGGACAAAACGATTAAACAATGGTGATGTGGTAACTGCTCAAAAATGGTTAGAGGGAAGGGAACTTAGACCAGCCGAAATGCAATATCAACGAGTAGCTGATCTACTTCATAAAATTCACCATTCCACTGAATTATTGCATATGTTGCTACGCCTAGGAAAAAAGCCTATTACAGCCGATGATTATATACAATCAATTGAAAAACGTTTAAATGCTAATCGAATCGAGAACGCCACAGTAGAAATTAAAGATGGTTTAGCCTATTTAAATAACTATTTACCTATTGCTAGACAACATAATCAAACGGTTTGTCATGGAGATATGAACCATCATAATATACTGTTAACGGATGACGGTCAGTTATATTTAATAGACTGGGATAATGCAATGATTGCCGATCCGATTTTAGATTATGGAAAGGTTCTGAATTCCTATATTCCAAAAGAGAACTGGAGAGAATGGCTCCAGCAGTATGGAATGGAATTAGATAAGCCGTTTTTAATTAGAATGTATTGGTACTTAATTGTTGACGCGCTCTCTTTCTTAGCCTTTCATTATGAGCGAAATGAAATGGATAAGTATGAAGAGCGTCTGATAGAGTTAAAAGAACTTAATTTACAAATGAGATTATTGTAAATTATTTTGTTCAATGGCGGAAATCCAATTAGTAATATTATCCTTATTGCTCATAATATGCTCCTCTTGATTTTGAACACTTTCTCCTTGTCTACCGTAATTGTAGATTTCCGGTAAAAGCTGTAAGAGTTGTTCGTTAGATATGGAATTATTTGCCATCATGGATTTTACTAACCTTTTTATTTGTTGATATTCAGATACTTGAGCACAACATTCAGTTTGTTGCTCGTCTAAAATGTCTAATAATAATTCTAGTTGATGATTTACTGTCAATGACATGTGACTTCACCTCATGGAATAGTATTCGATAATTTATTAAAAATATGTAAAAGTAGTAGAAAGAGGTGTCCTATATTGCGTCAGCGTAATAAACCTTGGGCCGATGATTTTTTGCGTGAAAATACCCATTTAGTAATCCCAAATCCAAGTGAATATAAAAATAAATGGAAGGAACTTTTTGGAAATGACAATCCAATTCACGTCGAAGTTGGTACAGGAAAAGGCCAATTTATTGTAGGGATGGCCAAACAATACCCTAATATTAACTTTATCGGTATAGAGCTTTCCAAAAGTGTTATCGTAACTGCTGCAGAGAAGGTTCAAGAATCAGGGCAATCCAATATCCTGTTAATTCAAGAAAATGCAGAGAATCTTACCGACATTTTTATGGAAAATGAAGTTTCAACCATATACTTGAATTTCTCCGACCCATGGCCGAAAAATCGTCATGCCAAGAGAAGGCTCACTTTCCATACATTTCTAAAGCGATATGAAGCAACATTGGCTTATAATGGAGAATTAATCTTTAAAACAGATAACCGTGGTCTCTTCGAATATTCGTTAGTTAGCTTCTCCGAATATGGTATGCTATTAAAGGAGATCAGTCTTGATTTGCATAAGGATCATGATCCAGAAAATGTCATGACGGAGTATGAAGAAAAATTTTCTGCAAAAGGACAGCCAATTTACCGGTGTAAGGCAGTTTTTCAAGAGGAGTAGCAACTCCTCTTTTTTTTATTTGTTGGACGATAGATAAATTAGGGAAATGGTACAGAATGAAAGAAAAGCTATTGGAAGAGTCTAGAAGAAACAGTAATTAAGTCTCGTTTGATAGCGTTTGCAAGATTATGCACCTTCCTATACACTATTATTAGGAAGGATGAAGGGGGAGATTGGATGGAGAAATTGCAAGTAGGCCGTGCCACCTTAACTTGGTTAAGTGGAGGAGTGAATCACTTAGATGGTGGTGCAATGTTTGGTGTTGTACCAAAGGCCTTATGGTCCAGAAAGTATCCAGTGAATGATAAAAATCAGATAGAACTAAGAACCGATCCGATTTTACTGCAAATTGATGGTCAGAATATGTTAATTGATACAGGTATGGGGATTGATAAATTAACAGAAAAACAAAAGCGAAACTTCGGTGTGCTTGAGGAGTCGATGCTTGAGAAATCGTTAGCTAAACTTAATTTAACCACTAGTGATATTGATAAAGTATTGATGACGCATTTACATTTTGATCATGCTTGTGGATTAACAAAAAAAGTAGATGAAACATATGAATCTGTATTCCGAAATGCAAAGATTTTTACTTCACAAGTGGAATGGGATGAGATGAGAAACCCTAATATTCGCTCCGTGAATACATATTGGGAAATGAACTGGGAGTCCATTGTCGATCAGGTAGAGCCTTTTCAAGAAAAAATTGAAATTGTCCCTGGCTTAAAAATGATTCATACGGGTGGTCATAGTGATGGTCATTCCATTATCGTATTCGAAGATAAAGAGGAAACGTTTATTCATATGGCAGATTTAATGGCAACGAATGCGCATCAGAACAAGCTGTGGGCGATGGCCTATGATGATTATCCAGTAACTTCCGTCCATCAAAAAGAAAAATGGATGGAATATGGTTATCAAAAGCAGGCATGGTTTACGTTTTATCACGATGCATTTTACCGCGCTATTAAATTTAACCTACAAGGTGAACAAACAGATGTCGTGGAAAGAGAGCGATACGAGTATTAACTAAAATCAAGAAATCCCTCGATCTATTAGGTATTAAAAAAGTAGCCTAACAAAGCTGTAAGGCTACTTTTTAATGTACATTAAACCGATTCTACGACGTCAATGACGGCACCAGTGTCTGCATCTGCATAAAATTCGTATTGTTTATTCTGTCCATCAATACTACGTGTAACACCACCACGATATGCATTGTACTGTAGGCCATTTTTTTCAATAGGCTCAGGTTTCATATAAATCCAAGAACCACTAATGGGTCCTTGCTTTTTGAATGTTTCTTTGGCGTATTTCAATGCCTTTTCAGGTGTTATCTTTTGATATTGATCGATTTGCTGCTTTGCTAAGTATCCAGCAGCAAAGGCTACACCAGCTGCTACTACAGTTTTTTTCCAACTCATTATCTCACCTCATGCTTTAAACTTTTTTCACATGTCAGTCTAGTTTTTAGTATACCGTAATTAGAACAAAATAGAAAATATTATTGAATTGTGGAAACAATTTAGTCCTTTCGGTATACTTAAGAAGTAGTGATAAGGAATGGAGGGTTACATAGATGAATCAAGAAACGTTACAATTATTTAAAACTTTAACAGAATTACAAGGTGCACCTGGTAACGAACATCCAGTTCGTGCCTTCATGAAAAGTGAGCTTGAAAAATATGCAGA
This sequence comes from Ornithinibacillus liuyingii, assembly GCF_055550225.1. Taxonomy (NCBI): domain Bacteria; kingdom Bacillati; phylum Bacillota; class Bacilli; order Caryophanales; family Bacillaceae; genus Ornithinibacillus; species Ornithinibacillus liuyingii. The sequence continues at coordinate 10,185 of NZ_JBPWOS010000005.1, forward strand.
TGAAGTAATTCAAGATAACCTCGGTGGTGTATTTGGAGTTAAAAAAGGAAGCGGCCCTCGTGTAATGGTTGCAGGACATATGGACGAAGTTGGCTTTATGGTAACACAAATTACGAAAGCTGGACTTATTCGCTTCCAAACTTTAGGTGGCTGGTGGAGTCAAGTATTACTTGCTCAGCGTGTACAAATTATGACAGAGAATGGGCCAATAATAGGTGTTATTAGTTCAATCCCTCCACATAATTTAACACCAGAACAACGTAATAAACCTATGGATATTAAAAATATGTTAATAGACATAGGTGCTGATGATAAAGAGGACGCAGAAAAAATCGGAATTAAACCAGGACAAACCATCGTGCCAATTTGCCCATTTACACCGATGGCGAATGAAAAGAAGATTTTAGCTAAAGCATGGGATAATCGTTATGGTTGTGGACTTTCTATTGAACTATTAAAAGAATTACAAGGTGAAACGCTCCCTAACGAATTGTACTCTGGAGCAACCGTACAAGAAGAAGTAGGATTAAGAGGCGCGAAAGTTGCAGCAAATATGATTAATCCCGACATCTTCTACGCACTGGATGCATCGCCTGCCAATGATATGACAGGAAGTGAAAGTGAATTTGGTAAATTAGGTAAAGGGGCTTTATTACGTATCTTTGATCGTTCGATGATTACGCATCGGGGAATGCGGGAATTCATTTTAGATACGGCTGAATCTAATAATATTCCATATCAATATTTCATCTCCCAAGGTGGAACTGATGCAGGGAGTGTACATCTTTCAGGTAATGGCGTACCATCTGCAGTTGTCGGTATTTGCTCACGCTATATCCATACAGCAGCATCTATTATTCATGTGGATGATTACGCTGCTGCAAAAGAACTGTTAGTGAAACTGGTAAAATCTACAGATCAAAATACGGTCGATACTATTCGTAAACAATAATGAAATAGCAAACCAGCTACTCGTCCTAATGAGTAGCTGGTTTTTTTATGATTAAAAAGGATATTACATGTTTATATTTACATATTTAATAGTATTGTAGCTTATATAAAGCCATGAATAAATGCATTTCTTCTTGATAAAGCTAGGCGCATAAGTACGCATATCTATGCCATCATTCGAGAAAAAACAGCCATGTCATCCATACCGCGACAAAGTTAGTTTTCAAGTATCTTGAAGTGAAGATAATTGTAGCATATGATTTTAAGTAGAAGTTAGACACATATAATAATGAAAGGGAGAGATATAATGGCAAAGTCAACCATTAAAGTAAAGGTTCAACAATTCGGTAACTTCCTAAGCTCTATGGTATTGCCAAACATAGGTGCATTTATTGCATGGGGACTAATTACTGCATTATTTATAGCAGATGGCTTCTTTCCAAATGAAAGCCTTGCCAAACTAGTCGATCCAATGGTCTTTTACTTACTACCATTATTAATTGGTTATACAGGTGGTAAATTGATTCATGATCAACGAGGTGGTGTCGTAGGTGCAATTGCAACAATGGGAGTTATTGTGGGGGCACCAGATACACCGATGTTTTTAGGAGCTATGATTATGGGACCACTTGGTGGTTTCGTAATTAAAAAGTTTGACCAGGCAATCGAAGGCAAAATCAAATCAGGATTTGAAATGCTAATCAATAACTTTTCAGCTGGAATTCTTGGTGGATTACTTGCAATTCTTTCATTTTTAGGTATCGGTCCAGCTGTAAACGGATTCACACAATTACTTGTTGGGGGAGTAGATTGGTTAATAGGTGTAGGTCTGTTACCATTAACTAGTATCTTCATCGAACCTGCAAAGATTCTATTCTTGAATAATGCAATCAATCATGGAATCCTTTCTCCAATTGGTTTAGAACAAGCGAGATCTGTAGGACAATCCATTCTTTTCCTATTAGAAGCAAACCCAGGACCAGGTCTTGGTGTGTTATTAGCCTTTATGCTGTTTGGGAAAGGTACTGCAAAGCAATCAGCATCAGGGGCTGGAATCATTCATTTCTTTGGGGGTATTCATGAAATATACTTCCCATATGTATTGATGAAACCTATGCTGTTAATTTCCGTTATTCTAGGTGGTATGAGCGGTATTTTTACACTAGTAATATTAGGCGGAGGTCTAGCTGCTCCTGCTTCTCCAGGTAGTATCTTTGCTATAGCAGCTGTTACACCAGGGAATGCAAGTGTTTATTTTGCCAACTTTGCAGCAGTATTCGTAGCAACAGCCGTTTCGTTTATTATTTCTTCATTTGTGTTAAAATCAAGTAAACAAGATGAGGATAATATTGAAGAGGCAACGAATAAAATGCAAGAAATGAAAGGGAAGAAAAGCTCTGTTGCAGGAGCATTGCAATCTAATTCAGGAACTCTTCCTGAAAAGGTAACTAAAATTGTTTTCGCTTGTGATGCTGGTATGGGATCAAGTGCAATGGGGGCTTCCTTGCTACGTAAAAAAGTAAAAGAAGCAAATCTAGATGTTACAGTTACCAATTCAGCTATTAGTAATTTAACCAATGACGCACAAATCGTTATTACACAAAATGAGTTAACACCACGAGCTAAAAGTAAACTGCCAGAAGCCTATCATATTTCGGTAGATAACTTCTTATCAAGTCCAGAATATGATAAGTTGATTGACCAATTACAAAATGGTGTCACAAAAGAGCAAACAGAATTAGTCGAAGAAACCGTAGCAGAGGTAACAGATGTAGATCATAATCAAGATAATGATGATTTATTACGAGAGGAAAATATTTTCCTAAATCAAGAATTTGCTACGAAGGAAGAGGCAATTCGTTTCGCCGGTGAAGTACTAGTGAAAGCTGGTTACGTTGAAGAAAGCTATGTGGATGCGATGATTGATCGTGAAAAGCTAACGTCAACGTATATGGGAAATAATGTTGCCATTCCACATGGTACTGAAGAGGCGAAAAAAGCTGTATTGCGTTCAGGATTTACCGTGCTTCAAGTTCCAAATGGGGTTGACTTTGATGGTCAAAAAGCAAAGCTAATCTTTGGAATAGCTGGTAAGGATGGTACACATTTAGATATTCTTTCTGGTATTGCTATTGTTTGCTCCGATGAGAAAAATGTTGAACAAATGGTACAAGCCAAAACAGCCAAAGAATTGTTAACAATTATTAATAGTAAATAAAGTAGAAAATGAGTAGAAAGATGGTGAATAACTGTCTTTCTATTCGTTATTTTCGTTCAGATACATCTCAATTAATTAGAAACGAGTGGGTAGAATGTTTATTACGTCAAGAGAAAAATCGATCATTGATTTAGTAATGAAGACGTCAGGTAAGCACACACCACAATCACTTGCTAGCTATCTCCATGTAAGTGTAAGAACGATACAGCGCGATTTAAAGGCTGTAGAAAACATCTTGAAATCTTTTGAATTACTATTAAAGCGGACAACCAATGATGGATTAATGATAGAAGGAAAGAACGAACATATTTTTAAATTAATGCAGCAGCTTTATTATGTACATCCAACAGATGAAACACCTGAGGAAAAAAAGCTGCAGCTGTTAATTATTTTATTACATGAAGGATCGTTTTTTAAAATTAAGGTGTTAGCACATCAGCTAGGGGTGAGTGTGACAACTCTTGCATCCTACCTAGACGATTTAACCAACTGGCTAGATAAATTTACGATAGACTTGTCGAGAAAAAGAGGCGTTGGCGTTAGTATTACAGGAAATGAAGCAAATAAACGGCGTGCTTTAGCAACCTATCTATTGTTTCATTTTCATGAAGAATTATTAGAAAGCTTATATATTCTGATGAAGGATATGGAATTAGAAGATTCTGTTCTTGGTTATTTTCCTCCTGACTATTTGATGATTATTGATGAGCTAGTGAATCGTATGTTTGAGAAAGGTAAGATGCGGTTAGCTGATAATGATTATTTAGGGCTTGTCGTTCACATTGCGATTACCCTTAAGCGAGTAGAGAGTAATTTTTTACTAGATGAACCAATAGGAGAAATAGAGGAAGAAGAAACAACAAATGCTTTTCAACTCATGGATCAGCTATGTGATGAGCTAAAATCTAAATTATCCATCCCATTAACCAAGAGAGATGTACAATATCTAGCAGTGATACTGAAAGGTTCTAAGCTGCAAGATTCAGATACAATTGCTTATGACCGCATTATGCTCGGACAAATTATTAAAAATATCATACAAGATGTATCTAGCCAATTACATGTGGATTTAACACGGGATTTTTCATTGTTTCAGGGGTTATTTGCCCACATGGAACCTTCCATATTTCGCTTAAAACATCAAACAGGCTTGTTCAATCCGTTAACAGCCCAAATAAAGAAGAAATATCCTGTATTGTTTATGGCAGTTCGAAACAGTCTGGAGAAGGAAATTCCGGATATTAGCTTTCCCGATGATGAAGTTGCTTTTATCGTTCTTCACTTCGGTTCTGCCTTATTGATGAATGAAGAGAAGCCTACTATACATGGTGTGGTTGTCTGTCCTACAGGGATTGGTACATCTAAAATGTTGGCTAGTCGTATTAAGAAGGAATTCCAGGAGATTAATACCATTGAAGTTAAAACAATTAAAGAAATGCAACAATCAAATGTAGACGAATTTGACATTATTATTTCCACTGTTCGGTTACCATTTGATGAGGTTCATTATATCCTTGTCTCCCCATTATTAAGTGATGAAGACATACAAATGATTCGCAGCTATTTACAGAGTAATCTTCAACAACTAACAGGAAAAAAAGAGTATGTGAAAATTAGGGATAAAGAGATGAGACAGGAATCATCAAGCCTATTAGATGTTTTACAGGAAATGAAAGACGTTCAAACTGGTATAGAAGCAATTCTTAACAATTTGCGTATATATCGAAAGAGTATTCCAGACTATACATGCGTACTGAAAGAAATGGTAATAGAGTTGGAACAAGAATCCTTAATTACAGATGCTGATGTCGTGTTTCAGAAGCTTTTAGACAGAGAAAAAATGGGAGGTCTTGGAATTCCGCATACGAATATGGGGCTATTCCATTGTCGGGATGACAGTATACAAGAGCTTATCTTTCAAATATGTCATTTAGACTCTCCTTGTGTAATTAAGGGGATGGATGGAAAAGAAGTTACTTTGAAGCACTTATTGTTAATGCTATCTCCTGACAAACTTAGCTTAAAAGAACAAGAAATACTAAGTCTAATCAGCACAAGTTTAATTGAAACGGATACAGCTTTGATGATCTATTCTTCCTCTAATGAAGAAATGATAAGAGGTAAATTAGAGGATTTATTTTCAACCTACCTACAAAATAAATGGATAAAGGAATGATAGAAATGAAACAAGCAGTTCATTTTGGTGCAGGTAATATTGGTAGAGGATTTATTGGAGCCTTATTTTCCAATTCGGGATATCATGTAACCTTCGTAGATATTGCAGATCAAATTATTAATCAATTAAATGAACAAAAGAGCTATCAAGTAATTCTTGCAACAGATCAACAAGAAACAACTACAATAAACCATGTCTCAGGACTGAACAATATGACACAGGAGCAAGAAGTCATCGAAGTTATCACGAATGCGACCTATTTAACGACTGCAATCGGTCCAAATATCTTACCGAGAATTGCACCGTTAATTGCACGTGGAATCTTGGAAAGAGTATACCAAACAGATGAGCCACTATATGTCATTGCATGTGAGAATCAAATTGGTGCTACAAATATTTTGAAAGAACATATCTTTGATAATCTTGATGAAGATACGAAAGAAAGGTTAGCTGGTAAAGTATTTTTCTTTAATTCTGCTGTTGACCGTATTGTTCCAATTCAAAAGAATAATACGTCACTTGATGTACTAGTGGAGCCATATTATGAGTGGGTTGTAGAAACAGAAGCTGTTATTCCACACGTAGAAGGCATGACGACGGTTAAAGAGCTAGCTCCATTTATTGAAAGGAAACTATTTACGGTTAATACAGGACATGCTGTGATAGCTTATCTCGGTTACTTAAATGGAAAATCAACGATTGATAAAACATTAGCCGATGAAGCAATCGTTAATCAAGTAGAAGCAACCTTAAAAGAGACCGGTGATTACTTAGTTAAACAGTATGGTTTAGACAAAGAGGAACACGGTAAGTATATCCAAAAGATTATCGATCGATTTAAGAACTCGCATTTAAATGATGGTGTGACTAGAGTAGGACGTGCCCCTATTCGTAAGTTAGGGCCGGAAGATCGCCTAGTTCGTCCAGCAACAGAAGCACAAAAGGCCGGATTACCGTATACAAATTTAGCTAAAGCAATCGCTGCTGCGCTATTATTTGATTATCAAGAGGACGAAGAAGCAGTCAAACTTCAAACGATGATTAAAGAAAGTGGAATTGCTAAAGTGTTATCAGAAGTTAGTAACTTACCAGAGGAAAGTGAAATTACCCAAGAAATTATGAAACAATATGATGCACTAAAATAATACTATACTCGGAATAATAGTAAGATAGGGTAGAGGCTGGGACATAACGAATAGAATTAAATGTAAAACCGAATGATACACGATACTAGCTCCGGAAATATACGTAGACTCCTGCGGGAGGAAAGGGCAAGGTTGAGACCCCTAAAGAAGTAGCACGAGGAGGCTCACCAGCCGCCCGGCGGTAAAGAAGACACTGTGAGGTTCTTTCGAGCAGATGTCGCACTTATACTGTGATAAAGTGTAAAGAAGACACTGTGAGGTTCTTTCGAGCAGATGTCGCCCCTGTACTGGAAGCAACCGCAAGTATATTTCCGGAGCGAGGTCGGTTGCTCATCATTCGGTTTTTCATTAATGATTATTTTTTTGTCCCAGGCTCTTTTTATATAAATGGTTACATGGTATGGTAAAATATTATTTTAGGAAAAGGAAGGATAGTAAAAGGAGATTTTGACATGAAATTTATTGTCGGTTCGAAAAATCCAACAAAAGTAAATGCTGTATCAAGTATATTTCCAGACAATGAAGTAATTGGTATAGAGGTTCCTTCTCAAGTATCTAGTCAACCATTTTCCGATGAGGAAACACTAGAAGGCGCGGTCAACCGTGCAAAACAGTGTGCAAAAGTAGAAAATAACAGTGCTGGCATTGGATTAGAAGGTGGCGTAATGTATGTCGGTGACCGGCTTTATCTATGTAATTGGGGTGCGCTAGTTACGCCAACAGGGACTATATATACAGCTAGTGGTGCAAGGGTCCTATTACCAAAAGAAATGGAAAAACCGCTAAAGCAAGGGATAGAGCTTGGGGTAATTATGGATCAATATGCAAATAAAACTGGAGTATCTAAAAAAGAAGGTGCTATTGGTATATTTACTAATAATCAATTAACCCGCCAGGAAATGTTTGCCCAAGTCGTTACCTTACTTAAAGGTCAGTGGGAGTATTGGCAGAATAAATAGGGGACTGCCCCTATTTATTCATAGATATATGCTAGAACTTCTATAGCTTGTTCTATCGTTTCTACGGTTACATTGGCTTTGTTGGAAAGCTCTTTTAACGGATGAATTAGAACTTCTGGGCGAATAATAATAGTAGGCTTATTCATTGTAATTGCCGCACTTACGTCCATTGCCGTATTCCATTGTTTATATTTTTCTCCAAATAAGGCAATAACGATATCTGCTTTTTGCAGTAAGACTTGCGTTCTAAAATTATTAATACTGGAGGCGGCATCATCTCTATACAGGTTGTTAGGCTGTTTTCCTAAAATATCCTCTCCAATATCATCCGAACGATCATGGTTTGTTTGTGGACCTACAAACTTTAAAGGTAGTTTCACTTCTCTCGCTTTGCTGACAATCTCTTCTCGCCAATTATCATGAATTTGCCCTGCTAAATATACGATAAGTTCCATCTTTTTACCTCCATAATTTATTTATGTTAAGTTAATACTATCGGATTATAACTAGAAATAAAAGTGATACGACTAACGCTTCTACTTGAAATATCTTGAATTAATAGTAAGATAAGGGGTAGAGTGTTAGCAGGTCTATAGTAGGAGGAAACGGAAACATGCCGAAGATGACATATATCGTATGTATTATATTATCCGTATTCGTCATTGCCATAACTGTATTTAGTTTTCAATCAGAAGAGTCAATTATTGCACAAGCCGGAGAAAAAGCAGAAGAAGTTTTCTACAGTGAAGATATTCCCGAGGATAATTATGAAGGAGAATATTTCTCTTTCTACTTACCAGCTAATATGAATGTAGAAGAAGTAGATATGTTTAATGCTATCGTACATGATGGGGACCAACCATTACTCGTCTTTTATAATACATTAGAAGATAACAAAAGCCAGCTGAATTATGAAGCTGCAAAAATAGAAGATGTAGCATTATTAGAATCCTTTTCAGGGAACGATAAATTCGGCTATATTCGCCTTCTTCCTGAAGATGAAAATATGGGATATGAATTACAGATAGGTGTTGGAGGAGTAAAATTAACAACATTTACAAGTAAAAATAAAGCAATCACGGATTCGGAAAACCTTATGAAAATAGCGCTATCTATTGTTGAATAGATAAAAGGCTGAGATATACTAGATGTTAAACTAAAAAATCCATACGATTAATTAACATTAGCTTCAGGCTTGTGTTCTAAAGCCTATCGTTACAAACTATAATCGATTGGATTTTATGCGTTTCAATTATCTACTATGTTTCAGTTTTTTTGTTCTTTAGGTGAAATAGTTGAACAGAAACCCAAACATAGCTATCATAAGAAAGTAAAGGCAAAAGTAAGCCATTATGCCGATAAGTTATAGGAGGCTTTTTTATGAAAATGACCAGTCTTAAAATGAAAAAAATTCTAGAGGAAAGGCTGTCAGATTCTAATTTTAGTATAAAATACAATAGAGAACAGGATACTTTACGTGTTGAGTGGAAGAGTTCCAATCAAGGTGTAACGATTAAACTCCCCAATATAATTGGTAAGTATAATGAGCGTGGTGAACAAGCAATAGATGAGCTTGTCGAACATATATCAGAATCCTTGAAGATAATGAATCAGTCTTATACCCTTAATGGGATGGAAAAACAAATTTTTCCTGTTGTTCGCTCCACTTCATTTCCAACTAGTTCTAAGTCGGGTAGTGAACTTTTATATAAAGATCATACAGCGGAAACAAGAATCTTTTATGCGATTGATTTAGGGAAGTCCTATCGATTAGTTGACCAAGCCATGCTAGAACAGGATGGCTGGACAGAAAAGCGAATTGATGAGATTGCTACTTTTAATTTAAGGTCGTTAGATACTACGTATAAAGTAGATACGGTAGCAGGGAACGATTTTTATTTCTTTGCACAGCAAGATGGATATGATGCTAGTAGAATTCTAAATGAATCGTTATTAGAAGAGATGAAGAGAAAAAGTAAAGGGGAATTAGCTGTTGCGGTACCACACCAAGATGTTTTGATTATAGCTGACATTCAAAACAAGACTGGGTATGATATACTTGCACAGATGACGATGAAATTTTTTACAGAAGGTAGAATTCCCATTACCTCCTTACCATTTATTTACGAGGATAAGAAGTTAACACCGATATTTATTTTAGCTAAAAATAGACCAGAAAAATAAATAGTAGAAAGAGTGAGTTTGATGGACGTATTTTATAATCCTAATGGAATTGGTGATGTATTAATCATTCCATTTAAAGAAACTGATGACCGTTACAGTATAAGTTATGAAACAATTGGTCCAGTAACAAGAATTGTAGACAGCAATCAAGAAGTATTAGGCTATAATATTGCCTATGCTTCGAAGTATTTTGAACTAAAAGAAACAGGTAACATTCCATTAACTAATGAACTATTAGATAAAGTGAAGCAAGTATTTGCGGATAATAATATCGATGATGCACTAGACTTAGACCTTAGTCCGAAGTTTGTTGTAGGTTATGTAGTAGAGAAAACACAACATGAGAATGCTGATAAATTGAGTGTATGTCAAGTAGATGTAGGGAATGAATTACTACAAATCGTATGTGGCGCACCAAATGTGGATAAAGGACAAAAAGTAGTTGTTGCCAAAATTGGAGCTACCATGCCTAGTGGTTTAAGAATTAAACCAACTGAACTTCGAGGAGTACCTTCTAATGGAATGATTTGCTCGCAAAAAGAGCTAGGAATTCCCAATGCTCCAAAGGAAAAAGGAATTTATATCCTAGATGATTCTTATTCAGTTGGTCAAGCTTTTACTGTATAATAGAAAGCAACCTATGTTTGACAGCTTAGGTTGCTTTTTCATTTTAAGATGAGAAAATTATCAATTTTTAATGAATAAGAAAAGTTTTTCCAGTGAAACGAGATTATATTAGAAATTCTATAAAGGAACAAGAGAAAAGAGTGAATGCAATGTGGGATAGATGGAAGAAAAGAATCGAAACATTTATTTGGAAGGAAGTAGAAGTAGAAGAAGAAATTGACTATCAAGATGATGAATATACACCAATACAAGATTCTAAACCTGACATTAAAACGAGGATGGTTTATCAATATCCATACAATAATTCTTACCATATTCCACAAATCTCTAATCCTAATAAAGAGATTAGAAGATCATTAGGAGACATTGAAACACCAGCATACATACGGAAAGGTAATAGACCTAACAATGCTAAGCAACCTATGCCACAACAAGCTGATGTTGCAAAAACAACAAAAGAAAAAAAGCCCTTTGAAAGGACAGATGTCCCTTCGCCGATATATGGCTTTAGAGAACGAACAAATAAAGAAGTTAACTCGATTCCAGCATATGTACGAAAAAAGAGACCAACAGAAGTTACTACTTCTGACTCACACCATAATGATGAGATAAATGCTAACTTGAATTCCTCTGAATCTAGTAATCTAGAAGTCAATCATTTACCAATGCAAGAAGCATATGAGGAAATAAGTAATCCACGACCAGATCTTGAGGAGACAGCTAACCTACAAGAAGATAAGGTTGAATATAAGGATATACAAGAACCCGAGAAAGTTACGCAAATTGCTGATGCGAATCATAATAATCAGGAATCGTCATCAATTCCAACATCAGAAGGGGAGAAACAACGAAGTGTTCCATACAATGTTATAATGACACCTTCAGATAAAAGGAAAATATTACATAAGAAGGTAGAGTATAAACAACAGCCAAAGGTTGAAGTGGAACATGATTCTGATAACAGTTCTAATCATACAACGGTACCTTTACATTTATTAAATGACCCAGTTGAGAAGAGTAATCTAAATGATCAATGGATACAGGAGCAACAGCAATTACTCGAACAGACACTTAAGTATTTCCATGTTCGTGCTAAAGTTGTAAATGCAACACAAGGACCTGCCGTTACTAGATTTGAAGTGCAACCAGAATTAGGGGTGAAAGTTAGCAAGGTAAAAAACTTAAGTGATGATCTGAAGTTGAATATGTCTGCGAAGGATATTCGGATAGAAGCTCCTATCCCAGGCAAGAACACGATTGGAATAGAAGTTCCTAATCCGACCTCGCAAATGGTTGGACTTTCTGAAATAATTGGTTCTAATTCGTTTAAAGATAGTTCCTCACCATTAAGCATCGCTTTAGGGCTAAATATTGAGGGAGCTCCTATCGTGACGAACATTCAAAAAATGCCACATGGCTTAATTGCTGGTGCTACTGGATCTGGTAAGAGTGTATGTATTAATACAATATTGTTAAGCTTAATTTATAAGGCACATCATGACGATGTCAAATTTATACTAATAGATCCGAAGATGGTGGAGCTTGCACCATATAACGGCATACCACATCTTGTATCTCCGGTTATTACGGATGTTAAAGCAGCAACAGCTGCATTAAAATGGGCAGTAAATGAAATGGAAGAACGTTATGAGAAGTTTGTCCAAGAAGGTGTCCGGGATATTGAGCGCTATAATCAAAAAGTATTAAAGCAAGGTCGAGGACATGAAAAAATGCCGTTTATTGTCATTGTAATAGATGAATTAGCGGATCTGATGATGGTATCACCTCAGGATGTAGAGGATGCGATTAGTAGAATTGCGCAAAAGGCTAGGGCATGTGGTATACATTTATTATTAGCAACTCAACGCCCTTCTGTCGATGTATTAACAGGACTAATCAAAGCGAATATTCCTACTAGAATTGCATTTAGTGTGTCCTCGCAAGTTGATTCTAGGACAATTATTGATACTGGTGGTGCAGAAAAGCTGTTAGGTAAAGGTGATATGCTCTTTGTTGAAAATGGAGCTGGTAAAAGTGTCCGTCTACAAGGGCCATTTGTTTCTGATGAGGAAATCGAACGAGTTACTAGCTATGTTAGCTCTTTAGCGGAGCCAAATTATTTATTCGAACAAGAATCATTGTTAAAGCAATTTGAAGCTGATGAGGAAGAGGATGAGCTCCTAACAGAAGCAATTCAATTTGTGTATAACCATGACAGTGCAAGTACCTCCTTATTACAACGACATTTTAAAATAGGGTATAATCGAGCAGCTAGGTTAATTGATGCACTTGAATATAAAGGAATTATTTCTGGTCAAAATGGTAGTAAGCCTAGGGATGTCCTAATTACCAAGGCAGAGCTAGAAGAACTATTATCTTAAACGGATACAAGTAGCGTTTACTTGTTAAAATAGGTTACTGGATATATGATATTATAGGGAATATGTTAGAAGGAGACTACTATGAAAGAGATAGAACAAAAGCTAAGCGGTCAAATAGACCGTTTAACAAATAAAACGTTTAAATTTGATAAACGAATTAAAGAAGGCTGGTTTTCAGCAGTTTATTTTTTAAAGACGAAAGAAATAGTTGAGAAAAAGGTGCCGAATAATCATGTAACAATGCAATTCTTCCAAAAGAAGGATGCTGTACTTTGTGGAACAGACGAAGCAATTGCACTCGTTCATACCTTTGCAGATCATCCAGAAAAGCTAGAAATACATTCCTTAAAAGATGGGGATAAAATTAGCCCATTTGAAACGGTACTTACTATCTCAGGCCCTTACCAGGAGTTTGGTTACTTAGAAGGGATTATTGATGGGATTTTGGCTAGAAGAACATCTATTGCTACAAATGTATATAATGTTGTAAAAGCGGCAAGATCGTCTGGTAAGCAGAAGCCAGTTATTTTCATGGGGGACCGTGATGACCATTATACAACGCAAGCCGGGGATGGTTATGCGGCATTTATAGGTGGTTCTACTGCTCAAGCAACACACGCCATGAATGAGTGGTGGGGCAAAGAAGGTATGGGTACGATGCCACATGCACTGATTCAAATGTTTAAAGGTGATGTTGTTGCAGCGATGGAGGCATACCATGAAGTATACCCTAATGATGATTTAGTAGCACTCGTCGATTATAATAATGATGTTATTACCGATTCATTAAAAGTTGCACGTGCATTCGGTGAAAAGCTTAAAGGTGTTCGTCTGGATACTTCCAATACATTAGTGGATAAATATTTTCTCCGAAATCATCATGTTATGGGGGCGTTTGATCCAAGAGGAGTAAATCCTGAACTTGTATTTGCCCTAAGAAAGGCGCTTGACGACAACGGATTTCAACATGTTGAAATCGTTGCGACAGGTGGGTTCACTGAAGAGAAAATCCGATATTTTGAATCGTTAGGTGTTCCGGTTAATACCTATGGTGTAGGTAGAAGTTTACTGCAGCAAGATATTGGCTTTACTGGTGATAATGTATTATTAAATGGGTCTCCAGAAGCAAAAAATGGCCGACGTTATCGTCCTAATCCACGACTAGAAAAAGTGGAATATCATAAGGCTTAAATACGTTCTAGTGGTTATGATACATCGAAATAACTATTTTATAACTACATTATATTTGGTATAATTATTTAATGTTATTACAATTTATTTAGTAGTAAACGACTAGGTGCTATTGTTCGGAAAGTATGCACATCCCGTGTTGTTCTTACACATATAGTTGGAGGTTCTTTTTTATGACAACTTACCATTTTATTGGTATAAAGGGTACTGGAATGAGTGCTTTAGCACAAATTCTTCATGATTCTGGAGAAAAAGTGCAAGGCTCAGATGTGGAAAAGCAATTTTTCACCCAGGAAGCTCTTGAATCAAAAAACATACCGATTTATCCTTTTTCGAAGGAGAATATTACTGATGGTTTAACGATTATTGCAGGTAATGCGTTTTCAGATGAACATGTTGAAATCCAAGAGGCAAAACGTAAAGGGTTAGTTTTCTACCGTTATCATGAATTCCTAGGAGAATGGTTGAAGCAATATACGAGTATTGCCGTAACGGGAGCTCATGGTAAAACCTCTACGACAGGATTATTAGCACATGTTCTAAATTCATCCTATCCAATTTCATATCTTATTGGTGACGGAACTGGAAATGGACATGTAGATAGCAATTACTTTGTATTTGAAGCATGTGAGTATCGTAGACATTTTCTTAGTTATGAACCAGATTATGCAATCATGACCAATATCGATTTTGATCACCCTGATTACTTTTCAAGTATCAATGATGTATTTGATGCATTTCAGTCTATGGCTGATAATGTTAAAAAGGGTATAATCGCTTGTGGAGATGATGAAAAACTACAGCAAATTCAAGCGAAGGTGCCAGTAGTTTATTACGGATTTTTACCAACAAATGATTTCCAAGCCCAAAATGTGAAGGAAACAGAAGAGGGTACAAAATTCGATGTATTTGTTCGGAATACGTATTATGATACATTTACCATTCCAATGTATGGGAATCATCATGTATTAAATGCACTAGCAGTTATAGCGATTTGCCATTATGAAGGTATGGATGCAGATGCGATGAAACATATTAGTACCTTTAAGGGTGTTAAACGTCGTTTTAGCGAAAAGAATATCAGCAACCAAATCATTATTGATGATTATGCACACCATCCTAGAGAAATTACGGCTACTATAGAATCTGCTAGGAAGAAATATCCTAATAAAGAGGTAGTTGCTATTTTCCAACCGCATACCTTTACAAGGACTAAGACTTTTTTACAAGAATTTGCAGACAGTCTAAATGAAGCGGATTCTATTTATTTATGTGAGATTTTTGCATCTGCTAGGGAAGATAGTGGACAATTAACGATTAACGATTTGCAAAAATTGATACCAAATAGTATCATTCTCGAACTCGAGAAAGTTAAAGAATTAATGAAGCATGAAGATAGTGTGCTAATCTTCATGGGTGCAGGTGATATTCAAAAATTCCAGCATGCCTATGAGGATGCATTATCTGCTAAATAAATGGATACAACTAAAAAAAGTCTGTTGCTATAGCAACAGACTTTTTTTAGAAAAAATCAAGGTAAAAGATGGTAATTGCCCCTGTTCCATTCGCTTTTTGATAGGAAAATAATACATCTATTAGAATTATCTGCTACAAATCAGTCGAATTTTATGATAGAAAAGCCTATAATGGAGATATACTAAGATAGAGCTAAAGATATAATGCCAATGTTTAAATGTCGAAAAATGAGGGAATCTCTTAATATGTACAAGCACATGCATATTGGCAATTATACATGGAAGGGATGGTTATCAGATGGAAGTATTATTATATATTGCTGCTCTTATTGCTGCAGTTGCTTTTGCAGTGCTAGTAGTATATTTGGCAATGACACTAAAGGCTTCAACGCGCACACTAAATAATGTTGCGAATACGCTTGAAGGTCTTGAGAAGCAAATGCAAGGTATTACAACCGAGACAACGGAATTATTACACAAAACAAATGCACTTGCAGAGGATGTCAATCAAAAAACGGCTAAACTAGATGGTTTGTTCGATGGAGTAAAGGGAATTGGAGAAACCGTGCAAGATTTTAATCAAACTTTAAAACAATTTTCATCAAGTATTTCTAGATCGATGGCAGAGAATCAAGATAAGGCATCACAAGCCGTAACATGGGGTGCCGCACTATTTGATTTCATAAAAAAGAGAAAATAAAGGGAGGAAGATTTAGATGGCAGATAATAATGGTAGAGATTTTGTAGTTGGTGCAGTAATTGGTGCAGCAGTAGGAGCCGGTCTAGCTTTATTATTCGCTCCAAAGTCTGGAAAAGAATTACGTGGGGATATAAATGAAGGGGCTCAACAAGTACGTGAGCGCGCTACCGAATGGAAAGATGTTGCACAAGCTAAAGGCTTGGAATGGAAAGATATAGCACAAGCTAAAGGCCAAGAATGGAAAGAAATTGCGACTGAAAAGGGCTCTGAATTAAAACAAAAAACACAAGAAATTACCTCCAATGTTCAAAACAAAATACAGGATCTACGTAAAACAGAGAAGAGCGCGGCAGAGGATACTTCTAAAGGCGATGCTGTAGAGCAAAATCAATAAATAGAAGTGGGTCCACAACAAAGGGTAATGATTAACCCTACTCGATTAAATTATTTAAAGAAATAAACATGAAGAAGATCTCATAATGGAACAGCATTACCTTTGAAGTACAGTACTAATTAGTTAAGTTCAGAGGTATATAGACGCCCAACAAATTTCTTCAGAATGAAAAGGCCGAACTAATTCCCATTTGATTAAAGAATGGAATTAGTTCGGCCTTTCTTGATTTAATTGGCGATTGATTTATCCCCAAACAATAGCCAATCTATCACCGGCTATAATTTGTTCATAAAAAGTAGTAGGCTGATCATTTTTCGTTAATACGAAATTTCCATTTGCGTTAGACAAATCAATATCTACAAAGCGAAAAACATCTTGGAATATAAACGGTTCAATGTTCTTTTCTTCAATGAAAATCTGATCATTTGGATATAGTTCATCATCTAAATCTAATCGTTGCTTACCACGTTTTATTATAAGTTGTGGCTGAGTAAGGGTAACAGTTTGCTGATTAAACAAAACCGTTATTTCAAAGTAATATTCCTTTTTAATAGCTTGAAGCAATGTGTTAACGGTAGGAATCGTTTTTGGTAAAACTGTTAAATGATCATTCTCTTTTAGCTTATTGTGAAGTGTAGCGGGTTTCTCATTAATTAAGATTTGATTTTCCGCGACACCTAAATTAATTCTTTGCTTGTTTACATACAAAATAAATTCTTTTTCTTCAGGGAGTTTTTCGGTACTAACCATAGTGAAAAAGTCTTTAATCGTTCTCGGTGTACGTATTTCAATAATATCACGGTCTTGAATAATGTAATCCTTAGTTTGAAGTGAGTTATTGACATAGTAGGTAGATTTTAATTCAAAAGTCGTTTCATTATATTTAATTTTGACTGGTGGTAAATCACCAACAAGCTCCTGTAATTTGACAATCGGCTGGTTGCCATCTGCTCCTTTCGTGATGTCAATTGTATCACCATTCTGTACGAAGCTATCTACAGTTGCTAGTTCATTATTTAACAGGATAGTCGGTGCCCCTCCAAATTCTCCTGGTAATGTAATTTGTTTGCCATTTAGTGAAATAATCGATGCCATTCCTGGTTTACCGTATAGTTTATTGATTTCTATTCCGGCTTGGACTAAACAGTCTCCAATAGTTAATTGCTTCAATTCAAACATTCTAATGGTTTGTTCGTTCACCTTCAGTGAAATATAATGAATCGGATTTTGTTTGGCTGCTATAGCAATTCCAATTGGTGTAACAAAATCGGGTCCTTTTGGAAGATTATCCGTTTTATTTAAAACTTGGATTGCATCAATATCTCGAATAGCTACTCGATTTGCTGGTAACTGAAGTTTATTTGCCAGCCGGGTAGTGAGATCTGGGGTTTGACTACCGCCTCCTACTAACATAACAGCTTTAGGCTGTGCCCCATTTAATTGCAATATTTCCTTGGCAATGGCAGAAGCTAATCGATCAATGCTATTGTCAATATCAGCTACCAAATTCTCATAAGTTATCGTAGTTTCAAATCCTAATATATCTGCTACAGTAGCACTACCCTCCGTTACTATTTGTCGTTTCGTTACTTCAGCTAATGGGAAATCTAATAAATATGTATCACTTACCGCTTCTGTAATCTCATCCCCAGCAATAGGTACCATGCCATAGGCAACGACCGTACCGGTGTTGGTGATGGCGATATCACTAGTACCTGCACCAATATCTACTAACGCGACATTTAAACGTCTCATGGATTCAGGTATTAACACTTGAATTGCGGCAATAGGTTCTAGTGTTAAAGCATCCATTTCCAAATTCACGCGGTTCAGTGCTGAAAGTAAAGATTCGACCACTACTCTAGGTAAAAATGTCGCAATAATTTCTACTGATGCATGGTTACCAATTTGATCTATTAGGGAACCAATTCGCTCCTCATCAATTTTGTAATGGAGCACGGAATAACCTACACAATAATAGTTAGAAAAATCATGACCAGTTTCATCAGAAGAGATCTTTTGTTGTGCAGCATGTACTGCACTTAACTCTAAGTGCTTGATTGTCTCATGCTCAGTAATTGGTTGTTGATTTAGTTCCAGTATAGCAGAGGATGTGATCGTTTTAAGTGATCTACCAGCTGCAGCTACACAAACTTTACGTAATGGTCCATGGGAAGCCTCTAACATTACCTTCACTTCATTGATGACGTTAGCTACTTCTTCCACATGATGGATTTGCCCATCCAACATCGATCGAACCTTATGCTCTTTCATACAATAATCAATTAGTGTATACGTAGAGTCATTTTTTTCTAAAATTACTCCCGTAACGGAACGGGTACCTATATCTAAAGCAAATATGTAATCTTCTTTCATTATGTAAATCCCCCTAAATTGATAGCTATTGATATACCATCGTCATTCTAACTAAATCTACTATTATTATAAACTTTAAGATGACAAAGAGAAAATTATTAGCTATAATTGGGTCACATTAAGTAGAAGAATCTATTCTAATTGTAGTTTTCCTTTCAGGAGGCATATACATGAATCACAATGAACTAGACCAATTAAGGCATCGACTTGATGATGTTAACTTACAAATACTTGAACTTGTGAATTTACGAGCAGCTATTGTAAAGCAAATTGGTCATATCAAAAATAACCAAGGGATGAAGCGTTTTGATCCTGTAAGAGAAAGAGAAATGTTAGATCATTTAATTCAACATAATAATGGTCCATTTGATAATTCAACCATTGAACATATTTTTAAAGAAATATTTAAGGCTGGATTAGAGTTAATTGAGGATGATCATCGTAAAGAATTGTTAGTTTCTCGGAAGCGTAAGCCTGAGAATACCGTCATCGACATTAAAGGGGAAAAAGTTGGCGATGGAGCGACTCATTACGTTATGGGTCCTTGTGCAGTAGAAAGCTATGATCAAGTGAGAGAAGTCGCAAAGGCTGTTAAAGCGAATGGCATAAAACTGTTTCGGGGTGGAGCATTTAAACCAAGAACTTCCCCATATGATTTTCAAGGGTTAGGGCTCGAGGGGCTGAAAATTCTTAGACAGGTGGCAGATGAATTTGATCTAGCAGTAGTTAGTGAAATCGTCAATCCCGCTCATATTGAAACTGCTCTTAATTATGTTGATGTAATTCAAATTGGGGCAAGAAACATGCAAAATTTTGAATTACTGAAGGCGGCAGGAGAGGTTGATAAGCCAGTCTTATTAAAGCGAGGATTGTCCGCAACAATTTCAGAATTTATCAATGCAGCAGAGTATATAATTTCTCGAGGAAATGGAAATATTATTCTATGTGAACGAGGAATACGCACGTATGAAACAGCGACTAGAAATACATTAGATATATCTGCAGTACCGATATTGAAGCAAGAGACACATTTACCTGTAATGGTTGACGTGACACACTCAACAGGTAGAAGAGATTTATTAATACCAACTGCAAAGGCAGCTTTAGCGATTGGAGCGGACGGTATTATGGCAGAGGTTCACCCCGACCCTGCAGTTGCACTATCTGATTCTAGACAGCAAATGGATATTGAGATGTTTGAAAACTTCTTACAAGAGTTATCTAAATACACTTCATCTATTGGCTAGAAGAGTTTGATTCAATTGGGGTCAAGCTCTCTTTCTTGTTGCATAAGTACCAGCATGTATTATAGCTCATTCACTTTTAATATAGTCAATATCGACTAAGAAGGAGAGGAGTTGACATGCAACACCAGCAACTTATGTCGACATACCTCAATAAAGGGGATATGTCTCCATTTCTTATAGCTTAGCCAGTCTCTATGCTACGCGGCTGGTTATGCTGCTGTTAAATTTTTTGTGTTTTTTATCGCGGTAGAGTATGATTGTTAATAGAATATTTCATGTCGAATGGAACGGAATTAGGAGGTTATAAAATGACAGTTACAATATATGATGTAGCAAGAGAGGCAAATGTTTCCATGGCAACCGTTTCCCGTGTTGTAAATGGTAACCCGAATGTAAAACCAACAACTAGAAAGAAGGTATTGGCAACGATAGAGCGATTGGGCTATCGTCCAAATGCAGTCGCACGTGGGCTAGCTAGTAAAAAGACTACAACTGTAGGCGCGATTATTCCAGATATTTCTAGTATATTTTTTGCAGAATTAGCGCGAGGAATTGAAGATATAGCGACAATGTATAAATACAATATTATCTTGAGTAATTCTGATCAAAATAAGGATAAAGAGCTTCAATTAATTAATACGATGCTTGAAAAACAAGTAGATGGAATTATCTTTATGGGTGGAAATATAACACAAGAGCATATCCACCAATTTTCAACTGCTTCCGTTCCAGTAGTATTAGCTGCTACCTATGATGGTACAGAAGCTACTCCTTCAGTCAATATTGATTATGAAGTTGCTGCATATGAAGCAGCAAAAAATTTAATTGATAAAGGAAATAAACGTTTGGCGTTTATTAATGGTAATGAAGAAGAAACCATTAATCAGTTAAAATATCAAGGCTATTTACGTGCTTTAAAAGAAGCATCGATTGAGCCTGTTGCAGATTATGTTGTAAATGGTGATTACACGTACGAATCTGGAATCAAAGCAGTTGAGCAATTTATGAGCTTATCACAAAAGCCTACTGCAGTATTTGCAGCTTCAGATGCTATTGCCCTTGGTGCAATCCATGGTGCACAAGATTTAGGATATCGTGTTCCAGAGGACTTAGAAGTCTTTGGATTTGATAATACAAAATTAGCTAATATGGTTCGCCCTACCTTATCTACTGTTGTGCAGCCAATGTATGATATTGGTGCTGTAGCGATGCGTCTATTGACTAAATATATGAACAAAGAAGAAGTAGAAGAGAAAAAGGTAGTATTGCCACATCGTCTTGTCGAAAGAAACTCAACAAAGTAATATAAATGTCGATATATAAGATATAGCGTTTATGAAGCAGAAGTTTGGGGAGAGGGAATATGAGAAAAAGAGATCTATTAACTCCAATCGGCATTACCATAGGCTTTATTATGATTATGGCGGCGATACTATCAAATGCAGGTGCAGAAGGGTTTGTATCGTTCCTCGATATTTCTTCCATTCTAATAGTATTAGGTGGAGTAGTAGGTTCATTATTAATTAACTTTAAAATGGACCAAATTAAATTAACGGGAAGAGTAGTGAAAGAATCCTTTCATCAAAATGAACAAAAGCTTCCTGAATTAATTAATCTATTTATTCGACTTTCTGAACGCGCAAGACGCGAGGGAATATTAGCTTTAGAAAATGAATTAGAAGACGTGGATGATCCATTTATCAAAAAGGGTATTCTCTTAGCCGTTGACGGTATTGAACCAGAAGTAATTCACGATATTATGAATGCTGAGATTACGGCAATGGAGGAACGTCATTATCGTGGAAGAATGATTATTGAAAAATGCGGGGAATATGCACCAGCATGGGGAATGATTGGAACATTAATTGGTTTAGTGCTGATGTTAAATAATTTGACAGATCCCGCTACACTCGGTCCTAGTATGGCAGTTGCTCTTTTAACTACCTTATATGGAACGGTGCTTGCTAACCTTGTATTTATACCGATGGCAAGTAAGCTAGAGAGTAAAACAGAGGAAGAGGTTTTTATCAAGCAAATTATCATTGAAGGTGTTATTGGTGTTCAATCAGGTCAGAATCCTCGAATACTCGAAGAGAAGCTAGGAGCCTTTTTATCAGTTGATACGAAGGATAAGGATGCAGTCGAAGAAGCGTCTTCGTATGTGGGGGATGGCCTAAATGAAGCGTAGAGAAGGAAGAAAAAACGTAAAAAAGGGTGCACCGAAATGGATGGTAACGTACTCCGATATGGTCACTTTAATATTAGTTTTTTTCATCTTACTATTCTCTATGTCTCAGATTGACTCTGCTAAATTTGAAGCGATTTCTGAATCGTTTAAGAATCGGATGATTTTTGATTTCTTCCCATCTCCTGTCCCGATGGATAATCCTACGGAAAACACAAGCACGGAAGAAAAGGGTCAGACTACAAATGAGTTTGATATGCCTGTTAATGATGATAAAAAGTCCAAACCAGACTCCGATACAGCTGAGGATTCTTTAAGTAATTTGATGGACGAAGTAGAAGCATACTTGGACGAGCATAGTCTAAACCATGTAATATCCGCTAATCGTTCTGAACGTGGAGTAGAATTAGTGTTACAGGATAGTATTTTATTTGATTCCGGAGAGGCTGATATTCTCCCATCAGCACACCCCTTCCTAACAAAGGTAGGGAATTTACTATCACAAATCAATAATGATATTAAAGTAGAAGGACATACGGATGATGTACCAATGTCTAGTTACCGATACCCATCGAACTGGGAGCTATCTGGAGCACGTGCAAGTAGTGTAGTTAGGCTATTAGTAGATGAGAACAAATTGGATGAAGACAGGTTCTCCATTGCCGGTTATAGTGACACAAAACCTCTTGTCCCGAATGATAGTGCTAGTAATCGAAGCAAAAATAGAAGAGTTGAAATAGTTATTTTGGAAGAATCCTATACAGAGAGTTAAAGAGGATAAGACAGTAAGAAGTAATGGTATGGTTGAAATAAGAAACGATTAATAGAGTTGTGCGTTGAGTACATATGTAGACTCCACGAGTAGAGCCCCCAGGATGAGAATGCTGGTATCTAAGGCGTAATTTTCTTGGGTAATGGCTCGATGTGGAATTATTCCTTAAAAAGGTAGATGTATTAATCTCTTATCGTTTCCTTTACCTATTCCTATTCTTTTAATGTCTTATCCTCTTTTTACTTTTGTATACTTTAATAAGTAGTCTAGGTTAGATTTATTTTTCTCTTCAATTTCTTTTTTACGAGGAATCGTCGGGATCTCTTCCGTTTTATCGTGCCATGTTGTAGGTAAAGTTACTGGCGATTCTGTTTGCCACTCCTGGATCCATGAAGGGGGGAGAAGCCCTTGAAGCGGCTTTTCATCCTTCATAACATTCCAGATTTGTGCCCATGCTCTTGGGACTACTCGCCATATATCATAACCCCCTCCGCCTAATGCAATCCACCTTCCATTACAATACGTATTACTGATTTGTAATGCAACTTCGGGAATTTTTTCAAAGGTAGTCATAGAACCGCATAAATGTGTTAATGGATCATAGAAATGGGAATCTGCACCGTTTTGAGTAATGATAATATCTGGTTTAAAGAATTCGGCTATTTCCCAAATAGCGGTCTCATAACTCTCGATATAAGATTTATCTTGGGTGAAGGCATCTATTGGTAAATTGAAGCTGTATCCATGTCCTTCTTTAATTCCTCGTTCTGTAACCTTTCCAGTGCCAGGGAAAAGATACCTTCCTGTTTCATGGATAGAAAAGGTACAAACGTTAGGGTCATCATAAAACGCCTCTTGTACGCCATCACCATGATGGGCATCGGTATCGATATATAATACCTTTAAATGAAAGTGTTGTCGGATGTATTGAATAGCAATTGCTGCATCATTGTAAATACAAAATCCTGATGCTCTCCGTTTAAAACCATGATGCAGTCCACCTGCAAAATTCACTGCTCTAGTAGCGCCATCCTTTAATACGGCATCCACTGCAGTGAGTGTTGCTCCTACTATTTGAGTAGCTGCTTTATGCATGTTTGGGAAGACGGGAGTATCCTCTGTACCTAGTCCAAACCGATTTAAATCATCTTTAGATAAAGTCATAGCTGATTTTACTGCCCGAATATATGCTGGTTCATGAAGTAACAGAATTTCATCGTCTTCTGCTTCGCGGGGTTTGATGATATGAATGTCAGATAGTTGGCCAGATTTTTCTAGTAAATCTTTTGTAAGTACTACTCGTTTCTGGTTGAAAGGGTGTTCATCGTGGAAGTGATAGTTTAAAAGTGAATAATCAAAAACAAATTTTATGTTTGGATTCATAGTCTAGGCTCCGGAATGTTATTTGGCCACATCAACTCATACCCTGCATCACGTAAATCTCTGATAATAGGTAATGGATTCATTGTTTGAACGCGAAAGACTAATATTTTATAATCAGGATCATTTCTAAATGGATAAACTAATACAGAAGAAATGTTAACACTTCGTTTTCCAAAAATAGATGCAACTTCAGGTAATATACCTGGTTTATGTGGAACTTTCACTTCTATATGAGAACTTTGAACATGGGTTCCGGTTAGCTGAATTAACGTATAAAGCAAATCCTTCTCCGTGATCACACCTACAAGTTTGTCATGATGAACAACAGGTAGACATGCAATTTCTCGGTCATAAAAAATTCTAGCTACCTCTTCAACAAAATCTAATGGATGTGCGGTTAAGACAGGGCTTGACATAATCGAAGAGATTTCTTTCTCTAAGATATTACTATTGGAATCAGCAGATGAAAAGATAGATGGGCTTGCGTCTCGCACATCTCGATCTGATACTATTCCAACAACCAAATTATCTTTGTCCACAATTGGTATATGTCTAATTTTGTATTCCACTAATAATTCGTGTGCTTTAGCAATGGAATCGGTTGGGTTTAAAGTCACAACATTACGGTTCATTATTTCTTCAACATGCATTACAGACCCTCCCTAAAACTTCGTAATTGGTATCGTTTTAGAAATCTAAGCTTTTCAAATTGGTTGATAGATGCTTCATCGACCTTCGAACCAATCCGTACCATTAAACAATTCGCTGGGTGTGAAATAATTTCAGGGTCATCCGTTGGAGCAGGTAGTAGTCCACCAGAAGCCATCATTTTTTCCATTACTTTGCGATATTCCCAAATACTTAAATTGGTTCCTTTTAAATCCCAGTGCCAATAATATTCCGTAGAAATAATAATATAATGTTCCATAAAAGGATCCATCATGGAAACATGGAGGAGATTAGAAGCCACTTTTCCCCCTCGATAGTCTGGAATTACTTCAATAGCCCCTAGTTCAATCAAATTAGTCATTTGGAAGGTTGACCATCTTTCTAAGGGGTCGGGGTAAAGGTAGGTTACATAACCAATAATAGTGTTCTGTTCTCTAGCAATGATAATTCGGCCATCAGGTAAATCAGCAATACCCATCAGTGCTTGAAATTGGTTAGGTGCAGGGCGAAAGGAATTTAAATCTGGATGAAATTCGTACCTAGCTAACTCTAAAGAGGAGATAGGTCCTTCAATAATGAGTAACTTATCTTTTACTTGATGTTCCATTTTGTTATACGTTTTGATATGTTCCATGTTTTCACCACCGAATTATCTTGTTACATTATATTATACAGGATTATCGTTGTAATTTTTAGTCTTTTTTAGAACAAAGAAGAAGAAGGGCAGGTTTTCTTTTAGTAGGGATTCTATCTGAACATCCGTATTATACTTTACCTGGAAAGGGACTATATTTGTAGTTTATCTTACCTGATTATTCTACATGAAAAAAAGCTTGTAGAGAAAATTTACGTACTCTCTCTACAAGCTTAAAATGAAGGGTTAACCTTCGTCCTCACCATCACCTGGAGGTTCTTGCTCCCCGGGATCTTGAGGGTTATTTGGATTAGGTTCAGTATTATCTCCGCCACCATCTACAGGTTCTTCCTCATCACCAGTATTCGGTTTTTCAGGGTCTTTAGGTGTATTTGGTTTTGGATTTTTTGGCTTATCTTTATCCTTATTATCTTTGTTATCTGGTTTGTCTGGTTTATCAGGTTCTTCCGATTCCGCGAAATCACCTATTACTATTTCTTCAGAAGCTTTGGACTCCAATCCAAAGTAATCTACTGCTTTAACGTGATAGACACCTGTACCACTGGGCAGGGTGAATTTTGTTTCAATCGAGCTACCGATTAGCTTGAATGATTCACCAGGTTCATTAGCGCGAAAGATGCGGTAACCAACTACATCTTTACTAGAAGAAGCATTCCATGTTAAGCTCATTCCGCTGTTTTTCAGTGAACTTGGTGCTTTTGGAGCAACACCATCATCATTTATCATAGAGTTAAACCCTTTGGTATTTGGTATAGTTATTTTCTCCCATGCTTCTCTCCTAATGGAAGGGAATAACTGAGTAATATCTCTCAACTTATCGTATTGATTTCGAATTAGCCATTCAGGATTAAATGATAGCCCGTCATCTTGAATGAATTCTTTCGGTGTATTCGGCCCTGCCAGTACGGCTTTCCCATCCACCAAGACATAAGATCCTCGTCTCAAACTATCATCTACTTGTGTTGGAACAAATTTAGCATTAAATATATCACTTGAAACAAGTCCAGCCTCATTACATAGATCAGATGGAAGCATTCCAGATGTTGCACAGTAGCTACGAGAAACGATTCCATCTGGCCGTTGAAACTTCTCTGAAGGTGCTATTAAATCAGGATTTATATCAGAAGCTACATTGATCAGTTCTGCCCATAATTTTAAATTACGATTTGTATGGTGCAACTCGCAGCTATCACATACTAGAGACTGGCCAATTCTGTATCCTAACCATGCACCCATTGTAACATTTGGATTTGATCCAACGAAATGGACATCATGTGTATATTGTGATGTACCAGTTTTACCTGCCCAATCGACATTTTTATACTTTAACTGACCTGGAAGATAGGATGCTGATCCTTGCTTAACAACATCTCTCATCATATCAAGTGTTAAATAACTCGTCTGAGGAGTAAACACTTCGACAGGTTCACTCTTATGTTCGTAAACAACCTCTCCATCTTGAGTAGTAATTTTCTCAATCATATAAGCATCGACAAAGTTACCACCATTTGCAAATGTAACATATGCATTTGTGTTTTCTTCAATCGTTATACCAGTTGATGTCCCCCCAATAGCAAGGGCTTGATGTGCATATTCATCGTCCCCGATAGAGGTAATTCCCATTTTGCGAAGGTATTGTTCAACTGGATTGTCATTCATTATTTGCGTATAGACTTTTATAGCTGGAACATTATAGGAATTCATTAAATGATTCCGAACAGGTAAAATACCATGATAGCTATTGTCGAAGTTTTGTGGAGTCCAACTACCCCATGACGTTTCAACGTCTGCAATTGGTGTACCTGGCTGAACGACTCCTTTTTCCATAGCTGGAGCAAACACTAATAATGGTTTCATTGTACTTCCGTTCGATCTCTTTGCCCTTGTAGCATAATTTAACTGATTATCATAGCTAAATCCTCGTCCGCCAAGAAAACTAATGATTCTACCAGTGGAATTTTCGATTAATTCCGCAGCGGCCTCTACTCGTTGGCGTTCAATTACTTCACCTGTACTAGGATCGACAACTTGCTTTGTTGAATCTGGTCCATAATGTTTAAAGTTCTTGGCAACTTCTTGCCAAGCATCATAGATATCCTTATCAATCGTCGAATGGATATTATAGCCATTTCTACGTAAGTCTCGATTGGCTAATATGGCATATTCTTCTTTGAGCTCATGATTGTCATCTAAATCTTCCTTCGTGTAGCCATTCTTTTCAGCTAACACATAAGTCAAGATTTCACTAGCTCTTTCTTCTAATTCAATAGTCAAATGTGGATATTTATCAAGTGTTGATTCTGATTCTGTTACAAAATCTTTTGTAATATCATACTTTAATGCTTCTTGATATTCCTTTTCTGTTATTTTCCCTGATTCATACATACGACTAAGCACGACTTTCATACGATTAACACCAGGAGCTAGCCCTTCTTCATCCTTTAAACCGCCACCACTTTTATATGGCGTATAATAAGAAGGACCTTGTGGTAGGCCGGCAAGAAATGCAGCTTGTGGTAAGTTTACCTCGTTTGCATCGACACCAAAGAGTTCCTGTGCGGCAGTTTGAACACCTGCGATAATCCTACCATTAGCACTACGCCCATAAGGGATAATATTTAAATAAGCCTCTAATATTTCATCTTTACTAAAGAACTGTTCTAACCGCATAGCTAGTAATATTTCTTTTGCTTTTCTATCAAACGATACTTCATTTGTCAAAATCTGGTTTTTAATTAATTGTTGTGTTAACGTACTACCACCAGATTTCATGTCAGAGTTCGTAAACTCTTGGACTAAGGCCCGAATGATGGCCTTTGGTACAACTCCATTATGCTCGTAGAAGAATTCATCTTCTGTAGCCAAGACAGCCTCTATTAAAGTAGGGGATATGTTTTCTAGTTTGGTCTCTTCACGGTGAAGATCAGATTGAATATCACCGATATAAATATCTCCTGCAAAATACAGTTTGGAAGTCTCTTCATAGTTATAGATATCTTTTTCCATACTTTCGTATGACCTAATCGGTTCATCTTTTACAAGAGAAGCAAAATATCCAAACCCGATTCCTGCACCTAAAAACATTCCAATGGTCCCTAATATGATAAAAAATAAGATAACATTCCAGATGACATCATATGTAATTCGGGAAACACGTTGGATTTTTCCAGTGTTCCAAACCGTTTTTACCTTGGTTCCAACATTTTGAAAAAAGTGTTTAAAATCCACGATAAAACCTCCTATTATTCCAAGCATTATTATAGCATAGTAGAAAAAGAGTAGGTACTGTAATTTAAAAAAACGTTGCATTTTTGAAATATATTTTATATGATATGTGTAATACTATATTTGAAAGCAATGAAGGAAACAGTAGTATTGCAAATCCCTTTCCAAGAGAACTGGTGGTTGGTGGGAACCAGTAAATATTTGCGTACGAATTACAATTCTGGAGCAATCTTAATGAGCCTATTAGGTGAAATTAAGACGGTGAAAGTCATCGTTAACAACCCCAAAGTGGCAGAATTCTGCAACAAGGGTGGTACCGCGTGTTTAACTCGTCCCTTATTTACATAAGGAATGGGTTTTTTTGTTTTTTAAAAGAAAAAGTTGGAGTGTGAGTAAAGATGCATATTTTAGAAGAATTAGAAACAAGAGGGTTAATTAATCAGGTTACCGATAGAGAAGGATTAGAAAAGCATTTAGCTGAAAATGAAGTAACATTATATTGTGGTTTTGATCCAACTGCGGATAGCTTACACATAGGACATCTTGTACCATTAGTGATGTTAAAACGATTCCAAAAGGTAGGACATAGACCGATTGCTTTAGTTGGTGGCGGTACAGGAATGATTGGTGACCCTAGTGGTCGTTCAACAGAGCGCTCTTTAAATACGGAAGAAGTAGTAAAAGGGTATAGTGAAAGCATAAAACAACAAATATCTAAAATACTTGAAGTAGATCAGAATGAGAATGAAGTAGTAGTAAGAAATAACCATGAATGGTTGGGAAGCATGACAGTTATTGATTTCTTGCGTGATGCGGGTAAACATTTTGGTGTCAATTACATGCTTGCTAAAGAATCTGTTTCTGCTCGTATTGAACAAGGGATTTCCTTTACAGAATTTAGTTATATGATTTTACAATCCTTAGATTTTCAACAATTATATACACGAGAAAATTGTACATTGCAAATTGGTGGAAGCGACCAATGGGGTAACATTACAGCTGGTATGGAATTAATCCGTCGAGCAAGAGAAAATGAGGAAGATGAAGTAAAAGTATTTGGTCTTACAGTGCCACTGATTACAAAGGCAGATGGAACTAAATTTGGAAAAACTGCAGGTGGTGCGATTTGGTTAGACCCAGAAAAGACGAGTCCATATGAGTTCTATCAATTCTGGATAAATACGGATGACCGCGATGTAATGAAGTTCTTACGCTACTTTACATTCCTGAATGAAGATGAACTACATGAGTTAGAACAAGAAGTGGAAAATCATCCAGAAAACCGAATGGCTCAAAAGCGATTAGCTGAAGAAATGACTAGAATGGTTCATAGTCAAGAAGCAGTTGAACAAGCACAGAAAATTACAGCTTCATTGTTTAGTGGAGATTTAAAATCACTATCTGCAAGTGATATTGAACAAGGATTTAAAGATGTTCCTTCAATCCATGCAAATAAGGAAGATATAGGCATTGTGGATTTATTGGTGAATGCCAAAATTTCATCATCTAAACGACAAGCTAGAGAAGATGTTACCAATGGTGCTATCTATATTAATGGAGAACGAAAACAAGATCTTCAATATGTTGTTTCTGAAGCAGATCGAATTGAAGGGAAATTTACGATTATTAGAAGAGGGAAGAAGAAGTATTTCTTGATTCAATATAACAACTAAGTAAAAGTTATGAAAAAGCTCGGGTAGTGAATGTAACCAGTTTGATTACATGATGCCTTTAATAAGTTAGCAAAAACCAAACTAATATCAAATTCATGGATTTGATATTAGTTTGGTTTTTTCATTTATGTAAGTTAATAGAATAATACATTATCGCTGGGTGCGGATATAGGCTTCTTCCTCTTCTGGAGTTAGGACTCCTGTTGCCCTTCCGATATTTCCACCTTGTATTTCCCAAATTGTATTATGGTCAACGTCTGCTGTTGTGAAATCTCCTTTTGCCCATTTTTCTAAAATAGTTCGATAAATTTCCTCATGTTTAAGTGATGTGGCATCAAGACCTTCAAGTAACCAATGTATTCTCTCGGGTGTTATTTGATAAAAGCCCCATTTTTGCTCAGCCTTTACTTTTTGGTGACTCATTCCATGGATATATTCTTGATAGTCTGCGTCGGTCAATTGATCTGCTGTTTTACTTTGTCCAAATGGATTTAATCCTTGTTCTTTATAGGACGCTGCTTGTTCTTCTGTAATGGTACCACCTATCGATTCTCGAATGTCTTCTATGGATTTAGATACATTTGTTTCATTTGTTTCATTTGTTTCATTTTTGTCATTTCTTGCTTCTTTCACATCAGAAAGAATTAAAAATCCAAAGTATCCAAGAATGGAAATAGCAATAATGCATAAAAAGACTATCAATTTATTCATACCAATAATAACCTCCCACTACCTAGTTTATTATAGGAGCGTTCAAAAATAAATATTCAATTTTCTAAAAAGGCAATCTACTGAAGCGGGGGAGGACTTGCATAAGGGGAGATTATAGAGATAAAAGAAAAAAACCCTGAAATTCAGTTAAGATACTAAATCCCAGAGTTTTTAAGGTTTTATTAACGAGAATAGAATTCTACGATTAATTGTTCGCTAATTTCAGATGGTAATTCAGAGCGTTCTGGTAAACGATTGAATGTACCTTCTAATTTGTCAGCGTCAAATGTTAAATATTCTGGTACGAAGTTTGTTACTTCGATTGCTTCTTTCACGATGTCAAGATTTCTTGATTTTTCGCGAAGACCAATTGTTTGACCAGGTTTTACTAGGTAAGATGGAATATCAACACGAGATCCATCAACTGTCACGTGACCGTGGTTTACAAGCTGACGAGCTTGTCTACGAGTACGTGCAAGACCTAAACGATAAACAAGGTTATCAAGGCGAGATTCAAGAAGTACCATGAAGTTTTCACCATGAACACCTTTCATTTTACCAGCTTTATCGAATAGAGTGCGGAATTGACGTTCGTTCAATCCATACATAAAGCGTAGTTTTTGTTTTTCTTGTAATTGAAGACCATACTCAGAAAGCTTTCTGCGTTGGTTAGCTCCGTGTTGCCCAGGAGCATAAGGGCGTTTATCTAGCTCTTTGCCAGTTCCAGTTAATGAAATGCCAAGACGACGTGATTTTTTCCATACAGGACCAGTATATCGTGCCATAGGACATTTCCTCCTTTTTATTTTATTTGCATAAAATAAAATTCCAACCGTGATCGCGCCAAACACCATTATGTTTTCATGTACCATCGCTCCAGCAGCTGAGAGTTACGCGATACACCTCGTTTTGAGGAACAAAATGGACAGTTTGGTGATTCACTTAGGCTGCCTTATTATTTTACACAAAGAATAGTATATAATTTTTTTGGAACTAAGTCAATGATTCATTTTATAAAAAGGTTGAATAACGTGCTATTTCTTATGATAAAATGGTAAATTTAAATCAATATATTATATAATAGCAATAAATAAAATCCTTTGATAGGTGATTATGATGAATATTAGCTCTATACAAGAAAAAATCAAATTAATTAACTATAATTCACTTACTACTGTATCACCTACTGGTAAGGACAATTTCTATCAAAATCTATCCACTAGTTTATATAATTTACTGGATTTAGATTTTATTTGTATATACACCTATGATCAGAGTCACAAACAGCTTCTATTAGTTGCACAAACCAATGATTCATTTGAAGCATTTTCAAATAAGATTGCAGATCCTCATAATAAGTATTGGAATGCCATTATAGATAATCAGCCCTTCATGAAAATTGTAGAGGAGGATAATGTATTTTCTTCTGCTAACACGAAAGAGACTACAATAGCTGTTCCTATACAGCCGTCATGTGGTCCGGCTGGAATAATTGTACTAGGTATAGATTCCAAACAAGGGTTAGCGGAGGAGCTTTTAATCACAATCAAAGTGGAGCTAGAAAGGTCATTTACTGTTGTTAATGAAGTCATCCAATCAAAACAAAATGAAGAAAAATACCAAACATTATATGATATTACGTCTACATTTTTAGTTTTAAATAATAAAACGGAAATATATACAGAAATTATCTCTAGCATCCGTCGTATTTATCCTGACTATACATTTTACTTATTATTAGCACAGGATCATGATGAGACATTAGGTTTACCCATAAGGGCAATTGAATTCAGTGACGATTCAACGAAACTAGCTAGCTCACAGGCCTTTTTAAAGGCGGAAATTCAAATAGAAAACCGAATTCAGAAGAAAAACACGTGTATATATGCGCCTTTGAAGGGACACCAAGGGGTATATGGCGTACTACAAATTATTATCCCCATGATAATAGACTTTCCAGAAGAAGAGATTGCGTTTATCAGAAAGTTTGCTAATACAGCCGGAAAAGCTATTGAAAGTACTATTTTATACCAAAATTCGAAGCACCTTGTATCCGATTTGCAATTGATTAATGACCTAACTCATCAATTAAATTCAAACTTAGATTTAACGGAAATAACAAGGCTTGTAAGAGATCAGATAATAAAAATCTGTAAACCTTCAGAAATAGGATTCATCTATAAAAAGCAGGAGATGGCACATCATTTTGAGGCAATTGGTGGTAGTACGGCATTTTTTGAAACATTGGAAGGCCGTATGGTAATGCGTACTTTCGTATCCGATATACTAAAACGTAAAGAAGCCATTTTTTCAGGAGAATTTACATCTAAGGATGCTTATTTTCCTTATCACTCTGTAATGGCTTTACCGATGATTAATGCGGGAGAGGTAAATGGTGTTGTCATCGTACTTCATCAAGATTCGTATGCTTTTTCATTTGACGAGTTTAAATTATTACAATCAATCATTCGTCACTCTACGTTAGCTTTTGTTAATACAATTCTAAAAGAACAATTACAAAAGGCAGCCTCGACAGATTATTTAACCCAGTTAAATTCACGAAATTACTTGGATGAAAAAATAATACAGCATATGAAAAGTGGGGAAATGGGGACATTAATTTTATTTGATATTGATAATTTTAAACTAGTTAATGATACATATGGTCACTATATTGGGGATGAAGTAATTAAGCAAGTAGCAACCATTATGAAGTCCAATATTGAGAGCAGGGATGTTGCAGCTAGATGGGGTGGAGAAGAACTTGCTATTTATCTACCTAATACGGAAATAAATGAGGGAGTTCAACTAGCTAGAAAAATAAATACCCAAGTAGAAAGTTTTACAGAACCTAGGGTGACGTTATCGGCAGGTGTTTCTTCTTGGACAAAAGCATCTGATGACTCGGCTAAGAACTTCTTTGTTCGAACAGATAAAGCCCTCTATGACGCCAAAAACTATGGAAAAAACTGTGTCGTGAAATATAGCATAGAAGAACAGGAAGAAGACAATCTACACGCTTAGTTATGTAAGGATTTGGGATTATTAGAATTAAGTATCGCATTGAGAAATCAATTAGCTGACTTCTAATTTAAGAAAAATAGGTTAGCACGGTATGCCTTTATACAAATCGAAGTTAAATATCGTTCTCTTACGTGTATTAGTTAAAACAAAAAGAGAGGCTGGGACTTAACAAATAGAATTAATTGTAAAACCGAATGACATAAAACGCTAGCTCCGGAAATATACGTAGACTTCTGCGGGAGGATAGGCATAGGTGAGACCCCGCAAGTGCATAGCATGAGGAGGCTCACCAGCCGCCCGGGGGCAAGGTAGACACTGCGATGGTCTTTTCGAGCAGATGTCGCCCCTGTGCTGGAAGTAACCGTAAGTATATTTTCGGAGCGTGGTCCTTGCTCATCATTCGATTTTTCCTATAAGATAAATTCTATTGTCCCAGCCTCTTCTTTGTATTGCTTTTGTTACGCGGGGCGTCTCTCGAAACGGGTATGGACGAATAAATTATTGTATGAAACCTAAAGATATTTCGTTAATTCGGTAACAAATTTCTCCAAGTATACTTGATCCGTTTCATCAAAGCGATCTAATATCGGGCTATCAATATCTAGCACACCGAATATTTCACCATCTTTTATAATTGGAACAACAATTTCTGATTTACTTGCACTGTCACACGCAATATGCCCAGGGAATTGATTAACATCTTCAATTCGCTGTGTTTTACGTTCTTTAACAGCAGTACCACATACACCTTTTCCATAACCAATGCGAATGCAAGCTGGTAATCCTTGGAATGGTCCTAAAACAAGTTCGTCATCTTTCCATAAATAGAACCCCACCCAATTGGTTTCATCAAGAAATTGATTTAATAAGGCAGAAGCATTGGATAAATTAGCAATAACATCTGTTTCACCATCTACTAATGCTAATAACTGTTTAATTAATAGTTGATAATCTTTTACTCTATCACCAGAATATAAACTCGATTGAAACATAGATAAACATCCTCCCTAAAAATAGTTATAATTAATCCTGATGAATGAAGCAGGATAATTTATTTTTCTGTCGTATTAATAATATATATGAAACTAAATGATTACGAAAGGAGTTGGATTCAATGAAAGATTCCCCTACTAAACGAAAAGTAGTTGAGGCTGCTTCCTCCCTTTTTTATCAAAAAGGATTCCATGGTACTTCTGTTCGTGACATCGCAGAAAAAGCCTCTGTTAATGTTTCCTCTATAAGCTACTACTTTAAAGGAAAGCAGGGACTATTAGAGTATGCTGTCTCACGTTATTACGAAGAATATTTAGCAATCATTGAAGCAACTCTAGAAGAATCAGGTGATGATACCCCTAATGAAAAATTGAAAAAATTAATACATAAGATTATACAATATAAACATAGTAACCTACAATTATCCTGCTTTATACATCGTGAATTATCCATGGATTCTGTGTTTGTTCGTGAAATGGTTGTTACCTACTTAGCGAAAGAAAATTTCATTATTGGAAATGCATTCTCCGCTGTAGTTAAAGGAAGTAACGCAGATAAACAAAAATTAGATCGGCAATTTTTACTGATGCAATTAAAAGGTATGCTTGTAACACCTTATGTTTTACATAATGAATGGCGGAGTCAGGTCGTAGGGGATTATTCGCATTCATTATTTGTTACCAAATATGTTCAGACCATTCATCAATGGATTGATTATATAACCCGATAAGAAAGGAAAAGAGGCTGGGACAAAAGTAAAACAAAGGTAGTAAAAAAAGAACAATCACCACATTAGCCCAGGAAATATACGGAGACTCCTGTGGGAGGAAAGGCATCGGTGAGACCCCAGGAGAGCGTTAGCTCTGAGGAGGCTCACCAGCCACCCGACGGTAAAGAAGACACTGCGAGGTCTCTTCGAGCAGTTGTCGCACTTATACTGTGATAAAGTGTAAAGAAGACACAGCGAGGCCTTTTCGAGCAGCTGTCGCCCCTGTTCTGGAAGCCACCGCAGGTATATTTCCAGGGCGGGTTTGATGCGTTCGGTTTATCCTATGTTAGAAATAGTTTTGTCCCAGCCTTTTTTCATTCTAGTGTAGCTAAAAATTTGAAGGAATTATATAACTACTCACATAATCTGACAAAAAATCACTTTTTTAATTGATTTTTTTAGCCAAAAATCGCGGATACATGGTATTATAATGATTATAGAAAAATAGCTTTACATGATAAGAGAATCATTTTTATATAAAGGAATTTCTTCTTGGGATTTTTTAGGGGGCTTTACTATGGAATATATTATTGGAATTGTACTTGTCATAATCGCACTAATTATTATAAGCCTTATTATGAGAAAGAGAATTTATGATTTAGTTGACCGTCTAGAGGGCTGGAAGCTCGATGTCATGAACAGAAATGTATCTGCGCAGTTAACAAGAATTAAAGCGTTAAATCTATCTGGTGAGACGCAAGACCGATTCGAATCTTGGAAGGAACGATGGGATTATATTCTTTCAAAATCGCTTCCAGATATTGAAGAATATTTATTCGATGCTGAAGAGGCCGCGGACCGATTCCGTTTCTCGAACGCAAAGAAGATTCTGCGAAAAACGGAGCAGAGCTTACAAACAATTGAAAAAGATATTGATAAAATTCTTATTGAATTAGATGCATTAGTTGAATCAGAAGAAACAAGTCGTAAAGAAGTGGAAAATATTCAACCCGCAATTAAGCAGTTACGTAAGAAAATTGCACAGAATAGATTCCAATATGGAAAAGCGGAGTTGCGTTTTGAAGTAGAGATTGACGAACTAGCAGAGATGCTAAATCAATACCACGAACTAGTGGATTTAGGGAATTATACTGAGGCGAAAGAATTGGTAGACTCCCTAAAAGAACGTCTAGATTTACTTACAGTCGAAATGGAAGAATTTCCAGAAATATATCGAGCATGTAAACAGGACATTCCTGCCCAAATAGATGATTTATATGCTGGAATTAAAGAGATGAAAGAAGAAGGATTCCGCATTGATCATCTAGGGTTTGAAAATGAATTACAAGGGTACCAACAGCGACTTTTAGATTGTGTTATCGCACTAGAAAAGGGAACATCAACAGAAGCGAGAACCTTAATGAAAGAGGTTGAAGATCGTATTCAGGAAATGTATCAATTGTTGGAGAAAGAAGCAATTGCCAAGAATTATATGGAGACCCAAGTTCCAAGCTACCAAAAGTCAGTAGAAGAAATTGCGGCATCTTTTGAAGAAACGAAATCAGAGGTTGACTTATTGAAGCAAACGTATTATTTTGATGATCAAGATATGGAAAAATATCTATCATTGGAAAAGAGTATTGGACAGCTGCAAAAAATATTCGATGAAGTTGTAGAAGGTCTAGAAGAGGATGATATGCCTCATTCAGAGCTTCGAACACAGCTGGAAACTGGATTTAATCAGTTAGAAGAGCTTTTTGAAAAGCATCATGATTTTAAAGCAAGTATTTATAACATGAGGAAAGACGAGATAGAAGCGAAAGAAAAATTAGCTGATATCCGTGAACAAATTAATGAGACGAACCGCAAGATTAAAAAGAGTAATATTCCTGGAGTACCAAATTTTATTTGGAATTCAATGGACGAAGCTTTAGAGAAAAGTAATCATGTATTAAAAACATTGGAGAAAAGTCCTTTAGATATTGCTGAAGTACAGCGCTCATTAACAGCAGCTAAAGCAGCAGTGGATTTATTGGTAGAGCAAACGGAAGTCATGGTAGATCAAGCTCGTTTAACTGAACAAGTTATACAGTATGCTAACCGTTACAGAAGTAAATACCCATTGCTTGCTGCGAAGCTATTAGAAGCAGAAAATTTATTTAGAAGTTATGAATATGAAGTAGCATTGGAACAGGCTGCTAAAGCACTTGAAGAAGTGGAGCCTGGTGCGTTAAAGCGAATTGAAGAACATCAATTAATATAAAAAATAAGAATGGTCAGTGAGGCTGCTTTATGGAAAGAGATTTCCTAAAGACAGCCTTCCGTTTTGTGTTTGGTATGGAGTTAAGATAAGATTAAAATCTTTCACGTTATTGGAAGTTTTTCTATAATGATATTTTGGGATTAAATACGATATGAGTTGTTATAAGCAGCTCTCATGTTGCAATAAAAAGTGATAAAAGGAGGATTTTTCATGATATATCTAGATAATAGTGCAACCACGAAACCACATCCAGAAGTATTACAAAGTTTTCAACAGGTATCAACCAGTTTCTTTGCAAATCCTTCTTCTATCCATATCCTTGGTGGAGAGACGGAGAAACTTCTACTAAAATCGAAGGAACAAGCTGCGAATCTTCTGAACGTATATGAGGATGAAATTATCTTCACATCAGGTGGTACAGAAGGGAATAATATTGCCATTAAGGGAATAGCATTACAGCATCAAGGGCGAGGTAAGCATATCATTACCTCTGAAATTGAACATCCTTCTGTCTATGAGGCATGTAAAAGTTTAGAAGCGCTAGGGTTTCAAATAACCTATTTACCTGTAAATGAAACTGGTGTTGTGTCTGTTGAAGATGTAAAACGTGCGATTCAACCGGATACAATTTTAATTAGTATTATGCATGTTAATAACGAAATTGGTTCCATTCAACCCATAAAAGAAATTGGTGAAATTGCTAAAAACCATCCAAAGCTCTTCTTCCATGTGGATCATGTTCAGGGCTTAGGGAAGGTACCGATTACCCTTTCTAATAGTGGAATTGACTTGTGTACGATGTCAGGACATAAAATCCATGGACTCAAAGGTACTGGTATCCTGTATAAGCGTAGAGGTGTAAAGCTATTTCCTTTATTCCACGGTGGAGACCAAGAGCTAAAAATCCGCTCTGGGACAGAAAATCTAGCTGGTGCGGTGGCGTTTGTAAAAGCACTACGTCTGATTAAAGAAAGACAAGTGAGGGATTCGGAGAAATTATTCCAATTAAACCTTTATTTACGTCAGGAATTAGGAGAAATAGAGGAGGTCGTTATTAATTCTTCTGAGCAGGCTGCACCACATATCCTGAACTTTTCAATTCCTGGATTAAAACCTGAGGTAATGATTCATACTTTAGGAAAGCAAGGGATATTTATTTCAACAAAATCCGCATGTTCGTCTAAAGATTTAGATGAAAGTAGAATTGTAAAGGCATGTGGATTCTCGCAAGATAGGGCGAAATCGGCATTACGTGTTAGTCTTACCTATGACAATACAATGGACGAAATAAAAACGTTTATTCATAAACTGAAAGAAGCAATAAACCAACTAAAAGAAGTAATGGAGTAGATAATAATGGAATTTGATCATATATTAATTCGCTACGGAGAACTAGCGTTAAAAGGTAAGAATCGTAAACTATTTGTAGAAAAGTTACAACAAAACATTCGTCATAAATTAATGGATTATCCAGAAGTAAAAGTGAAAAGAACCCAAGGGAGAATGTTTATCCTATTAAATGGAGAAGATCCACAACCTATTATGGAGAAGGTTAAGCATATCTTCGGAATTCATAGCCTAAGTTTAGCGATAAAAGTGGAAAATGAATTGGAAAGCATTAAAGAAGCTGCTTTATATGCGTTGACAAATGCAGAAGAAGTGAAAAAATTTAAAGTTACTGTAAAACGTATTAATAAAGGATTTCCAGTACGATCTCAAGAATTGAATCAAATCTTAGGCGGACATCTCTTAAGCCATACCGATTCATATACGGTAGATGTACACAACCCAGATTTAGAAGTAAAAGTAGAAATACGCCAAGAAGCTACTTACATTACTTCAAGTGTTGTACGAGGTGCAGGGGGACTTCCAGTAGGAACCTCTGGTAAGACGCTATTACTGTTATCCGGAGGAATAGACAGTCCAGTTGCAGGCTATCTTGCGATGAAGCGTGGTGTTGAGATTGAAGCAATTCATTTCCATTCGCCACCATTTACAAGTGAACGAGCAAAGCAAAAGGTGTTGGATTTAACAGAAAAATTAGCAAGCTTTGGTCCAAGTATTAAAATCCATATCGTTCCGTTTACGAAGCTTCAACAAAAAATATTCCAAGAAACACCTGATGGATACGGCATGACGGTAATGAGAAGGATGATGTTACGCATTAGTGAAAGAGTGTCTCAAAAGGAAGGTATCCTTTCCATGACAACGGGTGAAAATTTAGGTCAAGTAGCAAGTCAAACAATGACTAGTATGAATACGATTAATGAGGTTACAAATTATCCGATTATAAGACCGTTAATAACAATGGATAAAGATGAAATCATAGAGATTTCAAAAAACATTGATACCTTTGATATTTCAATAAGACCTTACGAAGATTGCTGTACTATCTTTGTACCAAAAGCACCGAAAACAAAACCTAAACGAGATCGCGTGAACTATTTTGAATCTAAGTTTGATTATGAGGATTTAATTCAAGAAGCAATCGATGGTATAGAAGTCGTAAGAATTACCGATAAGAAGAAAGCAGAGGATGCTTTTGAAGGTTTATTTTAACCAGTAGTATATTTAGCAACACTTACCAATTAATAATATGAATGTTTCACCTCTAATACGCACATTATAAGTGTACCAAGGAGGTGAAATACCATGGCAAACAACAATAGCAACAATTCTAACCAATTACTTGTACCTGGTGCTGAACAAGCGCTAGAACAAATGAAGTATGAGATTGCTCAAGAATTTGGTGTTCAACTTGGTGCTGATACAACTTCTCGTGCTAACGGTTCCGTTGGTGGAGAAATCACAAAACGTCTTGTTCAAATGGCTGAACAACAGTTTGGTGGATTTAACGGTTAATACTAATTAAATAGTTTAAATGGCTGAGGACCATTCTCTACCCGAGGATGGTCCTCTTTATATTTGTTTATGCATAAAAAATGGAAACTTGTGGCAAACTATCGTTATTAAATCGTGGAGATGGAAGCATGGCTTGGATAATTACTGCGCTTGTAATATGTATCATCGTAATACTACTTCTTATCCTAAATGTGAAGGTACGAGTTTATTATCGATATCAAACAACGAATCATTTTATGACAGTGGATATATATTATATCCGACTACGAATCATCCATCGGAAACTGGTTTTAAATGACCAGCCTCAAAAAGAAAAAACGTCTATCCTAGACATACTCGAAGAAATGGATTTGGAAGATTACAAAGACATGAAGCAAGTCGTACAAACCGTAATCCCTTCGTTCAAAGAAATGAAGAAGATAATCAAAATGATGATGAAAAGTATTGTCATCCATCAATTATCATGGAGAACGGATTTTGGTACTGGTGATGCCGCTTCAACTGGCATTATGTCTGGGGGGGTCTGGATGATGAAAGGAACAGTTGTTAGCTTTTTTCATGAATTATCTAACCTAAGCTGCCAACCGAAACTATCGGTCACACCCCATTTTCAACAAAGAGGACTATATTCTGAAATAGATTGCATTGTATCTATCCGATTAGGAAAAGCTATTCACACCGGGTTACGTTTATTACGAAATAGTAATTTTAACAAGGAAATATATACTTAGACAAGCAAATTTATAAAGGAGGATAACAATGGAGGAACATCCGATTCAAGGTCTTATGACGACAGCTATGGAAAGTTTAAAGGATATGGTAGAGGTCAATACAATAATTGGTGATCCTATTGAATCTCCAGATGGAAGTGTCATTATTCCAGTGTCAAAAGTAGGGTTTGGATTCGCTGCAGGTGGAAGTGAATTTGTACCAAGTGATTCTGGCTCCGGATCTGGGGGAGATAGCGATAGTACTAGTAGTGAAGCGGTATTCCCATTTGGCGGTGGTAGTGGTGGTGGTGTATCGATTACACCGGTAGCCTTCCTAATTGTAAATCATAAAGGAATTAAAATGGTACACCTCGATCAGAACACCCATATCTATGAAAAGCTAATAGACTTTGCTCCAAAAGCTGTTGAAAAAATTCAGCAGCTACTAAAAGAGAGTAGCCAAAATAAAGGGCAAGGATCCAAAGAGAAACAAAAGAGTAATGTAACGAAAGATAGTGGAGAGAAGAATGATAAAGACGTGGATGAAAACAAGCAATCTGGGGATAAAAAGAAAGAATCTGATGAAGCATCAATCTACGATATTTAAGACAATGGCGATTCTTTTCTTGGAAATCGCCATTTTATTCTACTATAATAGAAATAAGTCTATGGAATAGGAGGAAGAAAATGGTTAATGTTACGTTTAAACAAGAGCCAGTTACATTAGTAGGAAACGAATTAAAGGTCGGGGATCAAGCTCCAGATTTTAAGGTCCTTACGAATGACTTAGAAGAAAAATCACTAGCAGATTACAAAGGGAAGATTAAATTAATAAGTGTCGTCCCATCGGTTGATACGGGTGTTTGCTCAATACAAACAAATCGTTTTAATGCAGAGGCGCAAAAGCTAGAAAATGTACATGTTCTAACGGTGAGTATGGATTTACCTTTCGCTCAAAAGCGCTGGCGTGAAGTGAATAATGTAGAAAGTCTTGAATTACTTTCTGATCATCGTGATGCAGATTTTGGTGAAAAATATGGCGTTTTAATAAAAGAACTTCGTCTTCTTGCTCGTTCTATATTTGTAGTAGATTCCAGTGATAAGGTTACATATGTTGAATATGTTCCTGAAGTGTCAGACCATCCTGACTACGATAAAGCACTAGAAGCGGCTAAACAGGCAGAATAAAGTATGAAAAAGTCTCCCGCTATAGGTATTGATTCCCAAAGATTCTTACATTGGGGTTA
Organism: Ornithinibacillus liuyingii; assembly: GCF_055550225.1. Taxonomy (NCBI): domain Bacteria; kingdom Bacillati; phylum Bacillota; class Bacilli; order Caryophanales; family Bacillaceae; genus Ornithinibacillus; species Ornithinibacillus liuyingii. The sequence continues at coordinate 53,290 of NZ_JBPWOS010000005.1, forward strand.
TACCTTATAAGGGGACTTTTTTTCATTAATCTTAAGTGAAATAAAAATCTTCTGTCTAAATCATTATCTTGTACAGGGTGTGCTGCATCTGATACAATATAACGGGTCTCAATGGAACGGAGGATTATAATATGGAAAAAACAAAGGTTGAAAACTTGTTTGAATGGATGGATGAGACTACCCAAGTCATTGAACAACATTTAAATGAGCCCTATCTGGATAGTTTAGTTCTGGCATTAGAAACACTCTATTATCAGAGTCCGGAAGAATCGATGGATGATATCCTCACACATAAACTGAATACAGCATTAGAACGCATTCAGTTGAACGACTATCATTCTGATGATATACGCAAAGCTATTCAGTTTGCCGTGTTAAAAGGAATGAAGGATACGACACAACAGCAGCATCTGATTACCCCAGAAGCTGTCTCGTTACTTGTAGGTTATCTCGTTCAAAAATTAGTCAAAAGTGAAACGTTACGTATATTTGATCCAGCTTCAGGCACTGGTAATATGCTAACAACCGTTATATCACAATTAGATACATCAGTTGAGGCTTACGCTAGTGAAGTGGATCCAACTTTAATACAATTAGCATTAATTAGTGCTAATTTACAAAAAACACCTATTGAATTTTTCCATCAGGATAGCCTAAGACCCTTCTTATTAGATCCAGTAGATTTAATTGTCTCGGACTTGCCTGTAGGGTATTATCCAGACGACATTCGTGCAGCAAGCTATGAATTGAAAGCAAAAGAAGGCCATTCTTTCAGTCACCATTTGTTTATCGAGCAAAGTTTAAATTATACAAAACATGGTGGCCATTTAGTATTGATGGTACCGAACTTCATTTTTGAGAGTGAAGGAAAGGACGAGCTACATGCTTTCATTCAAAAACATGCCCATATCGTTGGGGTAGTTCAGCTACCGGAAAGTGCTTTTAAATCTAAGAAAAATGCTAAATTCATATTAATCTTGCAGAAGAAGGGGAAAAATACAGAGGGACCGAAGCAACCATTATTAGTACAACTTCCTTCGTTGAAAAACACTAGTGCGATGGAGGATGTCTTAAGTAAAATGAATAATTGGTTTAAAGATTACCATAACAACAGGAGTGAACAAAATTGACAAACGTATTAGCTATTAATGCTGGAAGTTCATCGTTAAAATTCCAGCTCATTCAAATGCCAGAAGAGATTGTAAAAGCTAAAGGGCTTGTAGAAAGAATTGGCTTACCTGAGGCGGTATTTACATTTGAAGTAGACCAAAAAGATAAACAAATTACCGATATACCGAACCATGAGGTGGCAGTAAAATTATTATTAGACAAGCTTACATCATCCGGAGTAATTCAATCATTAGATGAAATTAATGCTGTTGGACATCGTATTGTTCATGGTGGTGAAAAGTTTAATGACTCTGTTTTGATAACGGAACAAGTTATTAAAGATATAGAAGAAGTTTCTGAACTTGCACCATTACATAATCCAGCAAACTTAACAGGGGTTCATGCTTTTAAGGAAGTTTTACCAAATGTACCAATGGTAGCAGTCTTTGATACAGCTTTCCATCAAACAATGGAACCTAAGTCATATTTATATAGCTTACCATATGAGTTTTATGAAGAATATGGTATCCGTAAATATGGCTTCCACGGGACATCCCATAAATATGTTTCACAACGTGCGGCGGAAATAATGGGTAAACCGATTGAAGATTTACGTTTGATTTCCTGTCATTTAGGAAATGGAGCAAGTATAGCAGCTATTAAAGGTGGTAAATCTATTGATACTTCTATGGGATTCACTCCTTTAGCTGGTGTAACAATGGGGACACGCTCTGGTAACATTGACCCAGCGTTAATTCCATATATTATGGATAAGACAGGGAAAACAGCAGAAGAAGTTATCAATGTACTGAATAAAGAAAGCGGAATGCTTGCGTTATCTGGATTTTCAAGTGATTTGCGCGATATTGAAGGTCAAGCAGATACAAATAAACGTGCTGAACTAGCACTTGATGTGTTTGCAAGTAGAATTCATAAGTATATTGGATCTTATGGTGCAATTATGTCAGGAATTGATGCAGTTATTTTCACAGCTGGTGTTGGTGAGAATAGTGACACGATTCGCGCTAAAGTTTTAAACGGATTAGAATTTATGGGTATTTATTGGGATCCAACATTAAATCATGCAGCAAGAGGCAAAGAACAAATGATTAGTTACCCACATTCACCTGTGAAAGTTATCGTTATTCCTACCAATGAGGAAGTAATGATTGCCCGTGATACTATCCGTCTAGCACAATAACCTAAATATACTAAAGATTAGTGGGTAAAGTCATCGATGGATGGGTTTACCCACTATTTTCTTTTAGAGTTATAGTGAGAAGGGAATGAAAGCATTATCAGGCACAACAATTTTGAATTTGAACAAAAATTGTTATCGTACTACAAGCACATCACAGGATGCATGTCTCGTGATACTTTCCGATACACTACCAATTAAAAATCTTTCCACTGCATTCATCCCAGTAGCTCCGCAAATAATTAAATCTGCTTTGACATTGTCCGCTATATCTTTTGCAATCTTTACTTTAGGGGAACCGTATTCTATACAATAGGAGATATTGTTAATACTAGCTTTTTTGGCATATTCCGTATAATTTTGAATTAGCTCTTTGCCATATTCTTCAGCTTTACTTGATAATGTCCCATCATAAGACTCTGCATAAGCAAAAGAACGATAGTCCACTACATGCGCAATAATTAAATGAGCATTATTGCGCTTCACAATATCAAGTGCTTTGTTAAAAGCTATTTCAGAGGCAGGAGAACCATCAATTGCAACTACTATATTTTTATACTCATATCTCATCATTATCTCCCCTTTCTTATCTACCATTATTATACAATAAAAACGCTTTCATTTGGTAAAAGTAAACAGGCCTTTCTTGACGAAAAACGCACAAACTAACAATGGGGGTGAGTTGATGGCAAGGAATAAGAATAAAAATAAACACAAATTATTCGAAGATCCAAGTGGCGTTTCCGCGGTAAAGAACCAGCTTTTTGAGAGTTATCAAAGTGGTGTAGTAGAGGACCAGTTACACAATAACAAAGGGATATGGACATTTAACAATAGAAAGGCATAATGTTCATGTAAACAATCTACTCGAATTTTGGGTAGATTGTTTTGTAGTTATTCGGTATTCTAATAATAATAGTAGTATTTTTTACAAAATTTGATACAATGGAAGTGCTTACAATATTACAGGGAAGGTGTTCCAAATGAAAATTGGGGTTCCAAGAGAAATAAAAAACAATGAGAACAGAGTCGCGATAACACCGGCTGGAGTCATGACCTTAAAAAATGCTGGTCACGATGTATTTATTGAAACGAATGCAGGCATTGGTTCTGGATTTAACGATGACCAATATATACAAGCGGGTGCAGTAATAGTGGATACTGCAAAAGAGGTATGGGAACAGGAAATGGTGATGAAAGTAAAAGAGCCATTACCCGAAGAATATGACTATTTCTATGAAGGATTAATATTGTTTACATATCTTCATTTGGCAGCAGAACCAGAGCTCACACGTGCTTTACTTGAGAAAAAAGTAATTGGACTGGCTTATGAAACAGTTCAACTAGGTAACGGTTCTTTACCATTATTAACACCGATGAGTGAAGTTGCAGGTCGTATGGCTGCCCAAATCGGAGCTCAATTTTTAGAAAAACCAAAAGGTGGAAAAGGGATATTACTTGCGGGAATCCCTGGGGTTAAAAGAGCTAATGTAACGATTATTGGTGGTGGTGTGGTTGGTACAAATGCAGCGAAGATTGCAGTTGGATTAGGGGCAAATGTAACGATCCTGGATCTAAATCCGGAAAGGCTACGCTATTTAGATGATATTTTTGGTTCTTCGATTAATACGATGATTTCTAATCCACTGAACATTGCTGAATGTGTTCGTGAATCAGATTTAGTAATTGGTGCAGTGCTTATTCCAGGAGCAAAAGCACCAAGGCTAGTGACAGAGGAAATGGTAAAAGCGATGTCAGAGGGCTCTGTCATTGTAGATGTTGCCATTGACCAAGGTGGAATATTTGAAACGAGTGATCGAATTACTACCCATGATAATCCGACGTATACGAAGCATGGTGTGCTTCATTATTCTGTTGCAAATATGCCAGGAGGAGTACCTAGAACATCTACGATTGGTTTAACAAATGTTACAGTGCCATATGCGTTACAAATAGCTAATAAAGGATACCGCGATGCATGCCTAGGAAATACGGCATTATTAAAGGGATTAAATACGCTAGATGGCTACGTAACCTATGAAGCAGTCGCAGTTGCACATGGTTTGGAGTATAGAAGTGTAGAAAACTTATTAGGTTAAAAAATATAGAGGTTGGGACAAAACTTAAACAAAGGTAATAAAAAACGAACCATCACCACATTAGCCCCGAAAATATACGGAGACTCCTGTGGGAGGAAAGGGCACGGTTGAGACCCCAGGGGAGCGTTAGCTCTGGGGAGGCTCACCAGCCGCCCACGTAAAGCGTAGTATATTTCCGGGGCGGGTTTAATGCGCTAACTTTAATGTTCGGTATATCTTATGTTAGAAATAGTTTTGTCCCAGCCTCTTTACGTATTAATCGATGATTTGGAGTTCTTTAGGGAATATTGTTAGTATTTCTGGACCATTTTCGTTCATGAAAATCATATCTTCAATACGGACACCAGCTGTTTTTGGCACATAAATCCCTGGTTCGATTGTATAACACATTCCTTTTTGTAACCGTAATGTATTATTACCGTGTAAAGATGGATATTCATGTGTTTCTAACCCTAAGCCATGTCCGATTCGATGGTTAAAATATTTTCCATATCCACTTGCTTCAATATACTCACGTGCAGCTTTATCAATATTTCCGACTGCAGTGCCTAATGTTGAAGCCTTAATTGCTTTTAATTGTCCATTTAAAACTGTGTTATATATTTTTTCTTGTTCCGGAGTTATAGACTGAAAAGCAACAGTCCGCGTTATATCAGAGCAATACCCTTCATAAACTACACCAAGGTCAAATAATACCATATCACCTTTTTTAAGTTTAGCTGTTCCTGGTGTACCATGTGGAGAAGCAGTTTTGTCACCAAATAAGGTCATGGTAGAGAATGACATTGCCTGAACACCTTGTTTTTTAAGTTCATATTCAATAGTGGCTATGACCTCAAGCTCACTTATACCTTCTTTTAAAGCATTTATACCGGTTTGAACACCGAAGTCAGCTAGTTCAGCAGCTCGTTTCAGTAATGCGTATTCTTCTTCCGTTTTGATGACACGTAGCGTTGAAAGTAGCTCTTGTGCATTTTTAATGGTAGAATTAGGTAGAATACTTTTAATATTATGGTATCGGCTTAATGTAAGGTTATCTTCCTCTACACCAATTGTTCCAGGTAGGTTTCCTGATTCTTTTAAGAACGATTTGAACAATTCCCATGGATTTTCATGGTCATGATAGTCAATCATAGCATACTTCCAACCAGCGTTTTTTGCATCTTCTGCTTCCATCGCTGGTAGAATGAGTACAGGATCTTGAGTAGTACTTACATACACAGCAACAATTCTTTCATGTGGATCAGTTAAATAGTTACTTAAATAATATACATTTGCTGGTGTTGTTACTAGCATACTGTCTAGTTGATTTTTTTGTAATTCACTTAGTAAAGATTGAATTCTATTAGACATTTATTTCACCTCGTTTATTCTAATTATAAACGTTAAAAAAAATGAATTACAACTAAGAAAATTGAAACCTTTCCTTTTTTCTTTCGTACTATAGGTAAGACATTCAATAAATTTAAATTAATGGAGGTTGCTTATGTTTAAATTTTTTAAGAGAGTAAAGACAGTTGTAAGTTCAGAATTAAATGCAATGCTTGATAAAGCGGAAGATCCAGTAAAAATGCTAGATCAATTCCTTCGTGACATGGGAGCAGATATTCAAGAAGCAGAAGCTGCTGTAGCGAAGCAAATAGCAAACGAAAAAATATTAAAACGTAAAGCAGAAGATGCGCAAGCAATGGTTGAGAAAAGACAGGCACAAGCTGAAAAAGCCGTACTTGCTGGCGAAGATGAGTTGGCTAAAAGAGCATTGCAAGAGAAGAAAGAATATGAAAACCAAGCTACATTGCTTCAGCAATCCTATGAGCAAGCTAAAAATGACTCGCAAGTACTTAAAACAAAGCTAGATGAAATGAAGAAAGAATACCAAGAAATGAACCTGAAAAAAGATTCATTAAAAGCGCGTGCAGAAGCTGCTAAAACACGTACGAAAATAAATCGTAGCATGTCATCTATCGGTGGTGATGAGTCAAGACGTGGCTTTGAACGCATGGAGGAAAAAGTACTTCAATTTGAAGCAGAAGCAGAAACGACAGAAGATCTATCAACGCAAGCTCGTACATTAGATGATGAATTTAGAAAACTTGATTCTAATGTAGATGATGATTTAGAAGCATTAAAGAGAGCAATGGGGAAAGAGTAATCAAAAAAGCCCGGGAAGCGAAGTCTATATGATTCCCAATCCTTCGTATGGTAAAACAAAGACAGCATGTCATTTATAATGCTGTCTTTTCTTGTATATTAAAAGGATTTTAGCTATAAATGTAGAATGTATATCGTAAAACACAAATAGGAGGATGATTCGTTAATGAAAGTATCATATCATGGACATTCTGTTGTTAAAGTAGAAACTGGAGATAAGACGATTTTAATTGACCCGTTTATAACCGGAAATGGATTATGTGATTTGAAAGCAGCTGAGGTGAAGGCTGATTACATCTTACTAACACACGGACATAATGATCATGTTGGGGATACAGTTGAGATTGCCAAAAGAAATAATGCACTAGTGATTGCTCCTAATGAATTAGCTGATTATTTAAGTACTAAAGGTGTTAAGGTACATAATATGCATATTGGCGGATCACGTGAATTCGACTTTGGAAAGGTTAAGTTTACCCAAGCTTTCCACGGATCAGCGTTTACAGAAGAGGATGGAACGATGATTTATACAGGTATGCCATCAGGAATTCTGTTAACCGTCGAAGGGAAGACGATATATCATCTAGGAGATACTGCGTTATTCTCTGATTTAAAAATGTATGGCGACATGTATACAATTGATTTAGCGTTTATTCCAATTGGGGATAACTTTACAATGGGACCAGAGGATGCACTCATTGCAGCAGATTGGATTCGTGCTAAGACCGTTGTCCCAATTCATTATAATACGTTTCCAGTAATTGAACAGAATCCAGAGGATTTTGTTAAAGGGCTGAAGACTGGTAAGGGTAAGGTAATGGAAGCGGGTAGTGTGTTAGAACTGTGATACAGCATATGAGAGAATATTGGAGGAGTGTACGGATGGATTTAGCTAACTTGGAATGATTTTCAATAACTGGGCTGTGATAGTAGCTGTCTGCTTGGCTAGAAACGAAGGAGAATAAACCGCTTGTTGTGTACTCAATTGCTATCGTGACCGTGTTTATGGACGTAACGTTATGAACAGTGTTTGGGTATTAGTAGAAAACATTAGCGAACATTGTTAAATATCAGAGGCCTGAGTAGCTATGTAATTTAATTACTCAGGCCTTTACCTATGATTGGTCCTCCACTTTATACCCTCTTTTTATCTTCTTATAGCTAATTCATCTAACTTTTTTAAATCATCTTTTTTTTCTAATTTAATGGTATAATCGTTACAGTTTAAAGGGATGGAGGTAATGTAATGGAGTTATTTGCTATTATATCGTTTTTTCTCTTGGGCTTGGTTTTAGGCTCGTTTTATAATGTTGTCGGCATACGATTGCCTCAAAAAGTATCGTTCACAAATGACCGTTCAAGATGTCCAAGTTGTCATCATACATTGTCTTGGTATGATTTAATACCGGTTGTATCGTTTTTGATCCAACGAGGGAAATGTCGATATTGTGGTGAACGTATTTCCATTTTATATCTCGTTATAGAATTACTAACGGGGATATTATTTGCATTCAGTTATATGATGATTGGCTTTGAGCTGGAGTTAATTAAAGTGCTTTTATTAGTTTCCTTATCGATGATTGTATTAGTAACAGATTTAAAGTATATGCTCATTCCAAATAAACTACTGCTTTTCTTCTTGCCGTTCTTTATCATTCTATTAATTATTGACCCTATTCAACCTTGGTGGTCGCCTATCGTAGGAGCAATAATTGGAATTAGTTTGATTGCTCTAATTATTATCGTTAGTAGAGGTGGAATGGGAGCGGGAGATATGAAGTTGTTTGGTTTGTTAGGATTAGTACTGGGATCAGAAAAGGTTCTTATGACTTTTTTCTTATCTTGCTTGCTTGGTGCTTTCATTGGCGTTATTTTGATGTTATTCGGAATCATTAAGAAGAAGCAACCAGTTCCTTTTGGACCTTATATTGTATTTGCTGCTATTATTTCCTATTTCTTTACAGATAGAATTTTGTCCTTTTATGTTCAATTTTTATAAATTGTGAATAGATAATGTTATAAATGTATATTCTTTGTCAAATATACCTAGAAATTATTGACATTTCTCTAAATTCATTGATACGATTAGGATGATACTAAAGTACTACTTTTAGAAATAAATATAATTTTCAGTATCAATCCCGAGAATCATAGCATAATGGCTTAACACTAACGGATCTTCGTTAGTGATATATTACTATGTAAATGATATAGGGATTGAGTACTAGTTATTAATAACTATGAACAAGCCCTCCTATGTGATGAATTGTTCTTTTGCGTTCAACGTAATATGTCGAAAAGGTGGATTTTATCCATGAATATAGCAAAAAAAGCTATCATTTATTTCAGTATTTTGATTGTCATTAGCATCTTGGTAATCGCTAGCTTCATGTTCTTAGGAGCTTTTTCATTTCCTAAGGGTTCACAAGTGGCAGGTATTGATGTTGAGGGATTAACTGTTGATGAAGCGAAAGAAGTCTTGCAAAAAGAAATAAATGATTGGCAGAAGCAGCCTTCGATGGTGGCTGTCAGTGAACATGAAGAATTAGAAATTCCACGAGCAATGTTTCAATTTGATATTGAAAAGTCGTTAAAGAATCTGAAGGAAAAAGTACAAGAAAATTGGTTGCCGTTTATCAAACGGAAGAACATACATATTCCATTAGAGTTAACTCTAGCTCCTGATGATAGGTTTAAGGATTGGCCAACCTATATAGATGTGCCAACAACTATGAAGAAAGCTACAACATTAGCGGAGAATTTACAAGAAGTACCGATTGCAATCGTTTATCATGATGAACGAGAGCCATATTTACATACAGTTGTAGATACTTCTGTTGAATTACCAAATGGACTGTCATCTAAAAAAGTAGAGATGATTGTCGAATCGATCAATGGTCAAACAATAAAACCAAAGGAATCCTTTTCTATACTTGGAACATTGCCAAAGCTATCGAGTGATAGTCAACAAGAGGTGAATTTTGTTGCGTCAAACCTTTATGCTTTAGTGTTACAAACGAATCTAACTGTATTGGAGCGTCATTCACAAGAAGTTATCCCTGCTTACTTAGAGCCGGGGATGGGCGTGAATATTAATACGAGAACGGGAAAAGACTTAGTGCTCTACAATCCGAATGATAACACATACACACTTACATTAAGTCAAAATGGCGACCACCTTAAATTATCCATTAATGCCTTAACCGCTGAGTCTACATTAGGCTATCGAGTGGCCAGGATAAAACAAGTGGAGCCTAGAACGATCTATCGTTATAGTAAAGACCTTGGATTTGGTGAAAGCACGATTATTCAAGAAGGAGAAGCGGGGTTAGAAGTAGCGGTATACCGTAATGATGCTAGGGAGGAAGAGCTTATTAGTAGAGATTTCTATCCTCCAGTTCCTAAAATTGTCGTCGTACCATTTGAAGATGAAATCTCAGAAATGAATCGAGCGGCAGACGAAATGCTATTAAATAATACTGTTCGAGAAGAAGATATTTCATCAGGTGATGAGCAACAAGACAGGAATCACAACGATGGCTCTGTTAGGGAAAGGTTAACACAATGGGATAATCCTAAAGCCATGGAGGGCTTTATTCAGTTTGTCATTCTATTCTGTGATCTGCCCATTACAGATATTGATTTAGCAGAAGAGGATATCGAGGAAGCGATTATCGAATGTATCGAGAAAATGGATGCTGATGAGCTACATCTATTAAGCTTCTTATGGAATGTATGGAATCTAGCAGGTCCATTCGAATTCCAATTGGAGCAATCCGAAGAAATGGAAGCAGATAACCAACCGAATAATGTGAAATAGACAGAAGCTGGGGGTGTTAATTTTGGTGAGAAAGCGATTAGGAGATTTACTTGTAGGTGCAGAATTAATCACGGAAGAACAATTAGCTGCCACATTAGCAGATAAATCACCAGATGAAAAACTCGGTGATGCTCTATTACGTGAAGGCTATATTACAGAACAGCAATTACTAGATGTTTTAAAATACCAGCTTAATATTCCACAAGTAGATCTTTATCAATATTCAATTGATAAGGATGTGGTTCAGCTAGTACCAAAGGAGCTAGCTAAGCGACATAATCTGATGCCTATTCGTGTGGAGGGGAATAGACTCTTCGTAGCGATGGCAGATCCTATGGACTATTTTGCTATTGAGGAGCTTCGCATTGCAACTGGCCTGCAAATTAATCCAGGTATTGCAACGAAAGATTCTATCTTTCGAACAATTTCGAAGTACTATGACCTTCAAGAATCGATAGAAGAAGTGATGGGGGATTATGCTCCGGAAGAATCAATTGATGAGACGGGAATAACGGATGAGGATTCTCCAATTGTACGATTAGTAAATCAGGTGATAGCTAATGCGGTAGCACAAAAGGCAAGTGATATCCACTTTGACCCACAAGAGAGAGAGTTAAGGGTTCGCTATCGTGTGGATGGTGTTTTACGTACTGAACGGTCCTTGCCAAAATATATGCAAGGTATGCTAATCGCACGTATTAAAATCATTAGTAATTTGAATATTACAGAAAACCGTGTCCCACAAGATGGGCGTGTGAAAATAACCATTCAGGACCGATCAGTAGATATTCGTGTTTCGACACTACCGTCTATTTATGGGGAAAAAGTGGTTATGCGTATTTTAGATTTAGGTGCAAACTTAAATGATGTGGACAAGCTAGGATTTACAGAACATAATCTTGTAACATTTAAAAGCATGATTGAGAAGCCGAATGGAATTGTTCTCATAACGGGTCCTACAGGTTCAGGTAAATCCTCTACACTATATGCGGCATTGAACCGGTTGAATCGAGAAGAAGTAAACATTACTACGATTGAAGACCCAGTGGAATATCAATTAGAAGGTATTAATCAAGTGCAGGTGAGGGAAGAAATCGGGATGACCTTTGCAAGTGGATTACGGTCTATTCTCCGCCAAGATCCTGATATCGTCATGATCGGGGAGATACGTGATGTTGAAACAGCACAAATAGCTGTACGTGCATCCTTAACAGGACATCTAGTGTTGAGTACGCTTCACACGAATAGCGCAGTAGATGCTTTAAGCCGATTAATGGATATGGGGGTAGAACCATTTCTATTATCCTCTTCATTAAATGGAGTAGTTGCTCAACGTTTAGTAAGAAAAATATGTCCTGATTGCAGTCAAAAGGTTGGCCCAACAGAACGAGAGCTAATAATGTTTTCAAATGCCAATTTAGTAGTATCTGAGGTTACTAGAGGTAAGGGGTGCTCTAGCTGTGGAATGACCGGATACCGTGGTAGGGTTGCGATTCATGAGGTACTACCAATCGATGAAATGATTCGTAATCTCATCGTAAATACAGGAACAAGAAGAGAAATCCTTTCGTATGTCAGGAAGAAAGAAATGAAGTTTCTATTGGATGATGGTCTTCTAAAAGTGTCACAAGGATTGACGACTACGGAAGAGGTATTACGGGTAGTGTCATCAGATTAGGAGGAAGATTAATGTACATGATTGAAGAAATGCTTAAACTAGCGCATACCCAACAAGCCTCTGACTTACACATAACGGCAAATTCTCCTCCTGTTTATAGAGTGCATGGAAAGCTTATCCGACATGGTGAAAAAGCCCTATCGAATACTGACACAGAAAGTTTAGCAAGGCAGCTTTTATCTGAAGCAGAATGGAAACGATTGATGGAAGTCGGGGAAATGGATAGTTCTTTTAGCTTGGAGAATGTATCTAGATTTCGGATCAATGTATATCATCAGCTTGGAAACATAAGCATCGTGGCGAGGGTAATCCCAAAGGATATCCCGTCCATTGAAAAACTACAAATGCCAGTAGTATTACAGCAATTAGCTTCAAAGCCGCATGGGCTAATACTAGTGACCGGTCCAACCGGTTCTGGTAAGTCCACAACATTAGCAGCAATGATTAATTACATAAACGAATCGAAGGCAAAGCATATTATTACGCTAGAAGACCCTATTGAGTTTGTACACGAACATAAGAAATCGATTATAAACCAACGTGAGGTTGGTAAGGATACGGAAAGCTTTGCTAATGGGTTACGAGCAGCATTAAGACAGGACCCGGATATTATTTTAGTTGGGGAAATGCGTGATCATACAACAATCTCAACAGCGCTAACAGCTGCAGAAACAGGGCATTTAGTATTAGCGACCCTTCATACCAATAGTGCTGCACAGACAATTAATAGAATCATAGATGTATTCCCGCCACACCAACAAGCACAAATTAGAATTCAGTTGGCATCCGTTTTAGCGGGGGTTATTTCCCAGCGATTACTAGCAAAACCAGACGGCTTAGGAAGGGTAGCTGCAACAGAGATTCTAGTAAATTTACCTTCTGTAGCTAATTTGATTCGAAATGAGAAGGTCGATCAAATAACCAATGTGTTACAAACCAATCGTTCAGTTGGAATGCACACGTTAGAAATGTCTATCAAAGACTTGTTACATAAAGGGTTAGTAAAATTGGATGATGTTAGTGATTTTCTTTCAGATGTAGGTGATTACTAATGCCAATGTATAAATATGTCGGCAGAACGCCTAATGGATTATTAAAGAAGGGTACGATAGAAAGTGCATCCAAATCGCAGGCTATTATTGCGATAAAAGAAAAAGGGATTAGTCCTCGTGAGATTACTGAAACGAAAGCAACCTTACTAAATAGGGATATATCCTTTGGTAGTAATTCCGTTAAAACTCAGGATTTTGTCATTTATTGTAGACAATTTGCTACATTAATCCGTGCAGGAGTTTCAATTGTAGAGGCAACTAATATTTTAGCGCTTCAAACAGACAGTAAAGGTTTAAAAAAGGCTCTATTCCATGTAGAAGCAGACCTTAAGGAAGGAAAGGCTTTCTCGGATGCTGCAGAGAAACAATCCAAATTCTTTCCACCTTTATTCGTCAATATGATACGAGCTGGAGAGGCGACTGGTAATATTGATGAAACATTAGATCGTCTTGCCGTTTACTATGAGAAGCAAAATAATCTCAAAAAAAAGGTTCAATCTACATTAGCTTATCCTGCTGTATTATTAGTGGTTATAATTGCTGTGGTCATTTTCTTAATGGTATCGATTGTACCTACACTAACCGCAACATTTGCCAGTTTCGGTGGAGAGTTACCAGCCATAACCAAATTAGTTGTTACAATGAGTGAATTTATTCAAAGCTCATGGTGGCTTGGGCTGTTAATCCTTGCTCTTATTATCGGGGTATTCGTATTCCTATATAGAAGTAATCAACGGTTTCAATACGCTACACATGTTGTATTGTTTAGACTACCTATATTTGGCAAGTTATTACAAAAGGCAGTAATTGCACGAATGACAAGAACCTTATCCTCCTTAGTGTCTAGTTCTGTTCCTATTTTACAGGCGTTGACAATAGTGGAGAGGGTAGTCGGAAATCCAGTAATTGGTCAGGTGATACTTGCTTCCCGTGACAGTTTAGAACAAGGGCGAGCATTATCTGAACCACTGAAGAGGAGCTGGGTATTTCCACCACTTGTAACCCAAATGATTGCCATTGGAGAACGAACCGGTCAGCTTGACTTCATGCTTGCAAAAGTTGCTGATTTCTATGAGGAAGATGTTGACCGAACCGTTGATACGTTGAAGTCTCTCATTGAACCTATAATGATCGTAATCCTAGCCTTTGTTGTAGGATTTATTGTCATTGCCATTATGGTTCCAATGTTCTCAATATATACCGAGATGTAAGAGCCATATTCTAAATGGGAGGTGGTTCAATCGATTATTTGCAGTGGAATATTATGCTTAAAATTATAAACAATACGATTTTGGAGGGGAAAGAAATATGAAAAAGTTTTTAAAACGATTAAAGAAAGACGAAAGAGGTTTAACATTAGTTGAGTTATTAGCTGTTATTGTTATTTTAGGAATCGTTGGTGTGATTGCATTTGTGGCGATTGGTAATGTTATCGAGAATTCTAAGAAAGATGCACATATCGCAAACGCACAACAAGTCATCTCAGCAGTAGAATTGCTAGAAGCTAGTGGTGATACTTTAAACGGATCTGAAGATGCTAGTGAAATTGATTCTGTTGGCAAGTTAACAGATCCTTGGGATACTAATAATAATGGTTATGATTTCACTGTTGAGAGAAGTGATTCAAGAAATGCGATTGTAATTTCATCTGTCCATAGTGAATGTTCATTCACTAATGCAACAAAAAGCAATTTAATAAAAGATGGTAGAGATGCTTGTGGGAAAACTTATACAGCTAGTGATGATTAAGTAATAATATAGAGACTGGAATACAAAGGTTTATGTTATAAGTAAAACCAAATATATAATAACAAATCTCCAGCTCCGGAAATATTACATAGCACTACAGTAGACTCAAGCTCATCCTGGGGAATCTAGAAGAATTCATTGTTCGGCAGTAGTCTATGCATATTTTCGGAGCAAGAATCATTTATTATTATTCAGTTAACAATCTAGTTCAATGTTTTGTGTTCCAGCCTTTAATGATCACCTAGTTCTTTTTACAATTTTACAACCCCAACGTTGTGAAATTATAAAAGGAACTAGTAGTAGAACTTAATTTTCCTATTTAGGATGGTGAGCAGGATGTTCGGTAAACCAAATAAAATAATTAACATCGTTATAGAAGACTATGTCATTCGTTTAGTTGAAACCAATAACTCCAATATTTCTTCTATTAAAGTAATACATGAAAAGCCGATTCCTAGTGGCTTGATTGAGAATGGGAAAATTATGGATGAAATTGGATTTTTTGAGTTTATGAAAAATCTGGTGAAAGAACTTGGAATAAAGAATCGTCATGTGCGATTTTTTGTGCCTAATCCCCTTGTGATTATGCGACAAGTTGAAATTCCAGTTGATTTAAGGGATAAGGACATCACGGAATATTTTCGAGTTGAAATTGGGAAATCGATTCATCTACCATTTAAAGATCCTGTATTTGATATTCATTATCTACCTTTTCAGGATTACTTTGATACAAATAAAGAGGAAGTGTTGACAGGGACCTTCTTTGCTGCTCCTCGGGATGAGATGATGAAGTACACAGAAATTTTTGATGATGCATCCTTAAAGCCGATTAATGCTGATGTAGAAGCACTTGGAGTATATCGTTACTTTCATCATGTCAATCGTATAGACCGTGATAAGGTGTATTTATTTATTAAATTAGATGTCACATCATTTAATATTAGCATTTTTAAAAGACATCAATTGGAGTTTCTACGCTATCAGAACCTAGATCTGCATTTGAATCATGCAAGCATAGAAGAGGAAAGCACTCGAATGAAATGGGAATACCAAGAAAGTGATGAGCAGGTAGAGGATATGATAGAGAATCAAGTGATTGAATTAGAGCGCATTATGAACTTCTACCAATTTTCTATGAAAAAAGGGGAAGAGAAGATAGATGAATTGATTATTATAGGGGATAATCGATATTTACCAGTATTCTATCAAAAAGTGAATGATCGCTTCGAAATACCGACGAATAGGTTAAAAGGGGTCGTATCTCAGAAGTCAGATAAGGAAATTGAACCGCAATTTATTCCCGCACTTGGTTTAGCACTTAAAGGAGGGGCATAGATGCTTCCCGAAGTAGATTTATTACCTAAAATAGAAAGGCAGAATTCTGCAGTATACATATTATTTGTTAGTGGATTATTATTATTTTTACTATTGCTTCTCGTTTTTATCTATTCGTTTTTTACTACGAAACATGCGTTAGGAGAGGTCGAGCAGAATTTAGCAGAAGTAAACGAGGAAAAAACGGTGCTACTAGAGCGAATTACGAGTTTAAAGGAAAGTAATGATAAGGATACATATGGACAGGTGATGGCGTATGCGGAGCACCAGATTATACCAACTTCTCGGTTTATTGATGAAATAATAGCTTTACTTCCTGAAAGCGGCTATTTAAGTAGCTATACTTATAACTATCAATCCGTGACAATTGAAACGCAACTGGAGACAATGAGTGATGTGGCTGCATATTTTTCAGAGCTAAATGCCTCGCCATTTATTACAGATGTGAAAGTCAATCAAATGAATACCTTTGACATAAACTCTAATCAAGATAGAACAGATATGTATGAGGTAATCCCACGGTACACAGTAAATTATACGATTGATGTTGACCAACGATATATGAAAGAGGAGGTAGAAGGAAATGAATAGCTTATTTCATGAAAATAAACAATCATTCCTTCTACTATTAGCGTTATTATTTATCTTATTGACTGTAGTCTATTTCTTTTTCTATTTACCTATGAATCAGGAATTGAAATCAAAAGAGAATAATATGGAACTTGTAGAAAAGGATGTTTCTACTCTACAATCAGAAGTGATGAAGCTAGAAGAAGGAAATCAAGCTGGGGTAGAGCCCTATATGCAAGCGGAAAAATTACCACAAGATCCCGAATTGGAAAAGCTTATTCTTACTCTACAGGAGATTGAATTTATTAGTGATAGTAGAATAGATAATATTAACTTTACTTATGGTGGAAGTAAACCGCTGCGAACAGATGTGGAGGATGAAGTTGAAGTTGAAGCTGAACCTGAAAATCAAGATGAGGAACTAGAGGAGGTGGAGCAAGTAGAAAGCGTTATTGACTTAGTAAACAAGCCAGATAATTTAGAAGTCATATCTGTCAGTATGGCTGTAAATTCACCTGACTATGAGCACTTCCAACTATTTCTAAACCAGATTGAAAAACAAGAACGGTTTATGACAGTAAGCTCGCTTCATTTTCAAAAACCAGCAGAAAGAGAATTACTTTTAGAGGGAGATTCCTTTCAAACGATCACAGCAAATGTAACGATTACGACATTTTACTATCAGGACTAATCATTTGGTAGTGTGTTTATTAAACTAATCATTGGTAGTAGGGGTTGAATGGAATGAAATGCTTGAACGATTGGTATCGTAATGAATCTGGTTTGACACTTGTGGAATTATTAGTGTCGTTTGTGTTAATTACCTTAATTTTAACAACCTTTATCACGTTTTTCGTTCAATCCGCTACTATGACTACTACATCTGAAACGATTATAGATGCCACCTATATAGCACAAGCTGAAATGGAAAACCTTTATTCGGGGAGTTCAAGTACGAAATTTAGCCAAAGAGAAAATGCGATAACCGATCTAGGTTATGTATGGTTGAAGGAATCGGAAGAATGGACGGTCTTTACGAAGGAATTGGATGGTTCTAACTATTTCATACATATAAGACTGCATCGTGATGAAGTCGAAGCAAATATGACTCGAGTAATAGTGGAAGTGTTTGAAGAAGATGAAGACAACCTTCAAGCTAAAATGGAAAGTGTAGTGGTATGGGGAGAAGAAGACCATGAAGAATAATCTTGTTAATGACAAGGGAATGACTTTGGCTGAGTTGCTAGTAGTGTTAGCAATTAGTAGTTTCATCATGATTATTCTTACTAGTATCCTCCTAACAGTCCAGAATCAGTATACAGATCAATCCAGTGAAGCGGGTAATTTATTTTCGATGACGTACGCATCTAAAGTAATCACGAAAGAAGTAAGGATGGCAAAGAATATAGAGGTTTCCCCTGATCATACATCATTTATAATAAATGATGACACAGCATATGTATTTCATCGAGAGGACGGATTACTAGTTAAAAATGACGTATCATTTGTATCTAATATTCGCGATTTTTATGTAGATGTCATCAAAGATGAATTTGAAAATGAAAAATTTATACTGAGAATTAATACTGAATCTGGTAGGGGTGTTGATACGGAAATAATAGTAAGGGGAAGTGACTAGATTGAAGAAGCTACCAAGTAAGTTTCCACAGAAAAATGGATTCACATTAATTGGTGTTTTACTAGTTATCATATTAATTTCTATCCTAAGTGTATCCATTATCGGGATAACGACTACTTTACTACATACTTCTCAGACGGAGAGACAAGATCAATCGGCTTATTATATAGCGGAAGCAGGATTACATGTCGAGCTAGCAAAAACGGAGGCTGCCATACGGGAAATTTACCAAAATACAGATGAAGAAAATACCTTTTTCACCACATTACATACTAGAATAGTTGGTGATCAGCCAGCCTATACCGATTTTGAGCCGGTTTTTGGTGAAATACCGAAGGCTGAAATAAAGATAGAACAATTGAATGAAACTAACCCAAGAGAATTTCGTATGACATCAACAGGCTATATTGGCGATAAAAAGCGGGTATTACAGCAAGGCTTTTCAATTGAATGGGTACCAAAAAGCTCAGGTAAAAGTATAATCCCTAATTGGGCGTTATTAGTAAGTGAGACGATCGATATACCGAATGGGCGTATTGAAGGAGATATAGGAACACTTAGAACAGGTGCTCATAGTGTAACTGCCTCAGGTGGCGGGAGTATAGATGGTAAAATTTATGTTCCTTATGGAAGTGAGCATCATGCTGTCTATAAACCGGATTGGATGACTTCTTTCCCAGGTGCAACCGGAGCGGACTTAGATGCTACCTTGCCTAGCTTACCTCGATTTCCAGATATCCCTCACTATCCAAATAGTCCGGGACGTTCGATAATTGTACAGGAATGGTATCAGGATGGGACGTATGATTTAACGACTTCTGAAACATTTGATGAAATTAGACTTGGCAATAACAGGGCACTTACTATCAATGTTGGAAATACGGATAAGGAAATAGTAGTGGATAATTTAAATGTAATCAATGGGCATATTCAACTAATAGGAACTGGAAAACTGACTATTTATACGAATCATATTGTATTGGGAAGTGGAAGTACGATTAATAATCATGGCGATGTTAATCAAGTAAACATATTTTTAACTGGATCGGACAATCCATCCAACCCTAAGCAGTTTACGTTAGGGGGAGCCCAAAAAATATATGGCTCGTTATATGCCGAGGATGCCAATATAGACCTTGGAAGTGGAGGCGGAATAAAAGGAAACATATTTACTGGTGGGACAAGCTTTAAAGTTAGTGGGGGAAGTTGGGCGACGTCTCCATTAATATTAGCTCCTAATGCAGTGTTTGAACATACCAATGGAACCATAAATGGGACGGTTCTATGTAAGGTATACAACATGAGTGGAGGAGCTAAATTGAGCTATGGGGAAATGCAATTCGTCGAGGGACCTATCTCGGTGGAAGGTATTGAAAAGGAATATGGGAATTCCACTCCTGCTGGACAACCAATCATCATGAAGAGCTCATTGAGTGAACAATAGCGATATGTTCTATAAACACATATTGTGCGAGAAAAAAGTCTTTTACTATTCGAATGATATTTCGGTGGTAAAGGATTTTTATTGTATTCCGCTTTTTTATATAACCGCAAATTCGATATAAAAGAATGTATTTTGAAAGGTTGGCATGGTTCTGTTGACCAAGTCCTTTTCATAGACTGAGTATAGAAAGGGGGAACTCGTATGAGACATTATGCGTTTTTACGATTACTTCTGGCGGCATTTTTCTTATACTTTGCCTGGCCATTAATTCCACAGTCCTCATCACAGCTTGAAATGCTATTCTGGGGTTGTTGGCTTGTGTTTTTTGTGCTCGTATTTGGAGCTAACCTAGCTACATTATTCAAGATGTCCGAACCACCTGTAATGGAACAGGAATATGACAAATTTAGACAGACAGATGGTTAAACATTGAGCATGGCGCTATTCATCTGTATAATAAAGTTACAAAATGTGACTAGTACAGTTGAAAGTCGGTGAACCAAAGTGGCCACTAAACATGAGCAAATTATTCAACATATTATTTCGCTACCTGTCGGAAATAAAATTTCCGTAAGACAAATTGCGAAACACTTGAATGTAAGTGAAGGAACAGCCTACCGGGCGATAAAAGAAGCTGAAAATATCGGGTTAGTTAGTACGATTGAGCGTGTTGGTACGATACGTATTGAGCGTAAGAAAAAAGAGAACTTTGAAAAGTTAACATTCGCTGAAGTAATCAATATAGTGGATGGACAAGTACTTGGTGGTCGAGAAGGACTCCATAAGACACTCAATAAGTTTGTTATTGGGGCTATGCAATTAGATGCGATGATGCGGTATACAGAGGCAGGTTCATTACTCATTGTCGGAAACCGGGTAAAAGCACATGAGCTAGCTCTGAATGAGGGTGCTGCCGTACTAATAACGGGAGGATTTGATACAGAGGATTACATAAAACGGCTAGCAGATGAAAAGAATTTGCCGATTATTTCTACAAGTTATGATACCTTTACCGTAGCAGCAATGATTAACCGGGCCATTTATGACCAGTTAATTAAGAAAGAAATTGTCCTAGTTGGTGATATTTGTACACCAGTAGAACATGCCCACTACTTAATGACAACGGATACCGTAAAGGCGTGGTATGAGCTGAATGAGCAATCAACCCATTCTAGGTTCCCTGTACTAGATGGAAAGAATCGAGTAGTTGGTATGGTAACGTCTAAGGATATTATTGGGAAGGAACGCGATTTTCCAATCGATAGAGTGATGACGAGAAACCCAATCGTTGTACAAGCGAAAACCTCATTAGCATCTGTTGCGCACATGATGGTATGGGAGGGGATAGAGGTTGTGCCTGTTGCGGATGAGTCCTCTACGTTGAAGGGAATCGTCTCCAGACAAGATGTCCTAAAAGCTCTACAGCAAATTCAACGTCAACCTCAAATAGGGGAAACAATTGATGATATTATAAAAAACAACATATCGTCTGATGAAGGGGATAAGACAACTTTCGAGGCTAAAGTAATTCCTCAAATGACCAATCAATTAGGAACATTATCACCAGGCGTATTTACCTCGCTTGTAACAGAAGCCAGTAGTAGGCTACTTCTTCAGCTAAAAAAAGGGGATTTAGTTGTGGAAAACATTACGGTGTATTTCATGAAGCCAGTTCCAATTGATTCCCAGCTCGTTATTAAACCAACAATTATTGAGGCAGGAAGAATTTATGCTAAGATAGATGTAGAAGTATTTAATGAGAAGAAGTTAGTCGGAAAAGCGTTATTAATGGCACAAATAATGGATCGATAACAAAAAAGCTGGCTAGTTAGAACTAGTCAGCTGGGTTTAATCGTTTCCATTCATTACGATAATGCTTTGTTTCCTTTATTCCTCTAATTAATTGCATTACACCAAGTATAATAAATAGAATGCCAATAAAAAGTGATATTTTAGTTTGATAAAATATATATTGATTAATTCCAAATGTAAAAATGAATAACCCAAGACAAATTCTGGATTTCGCATTAAAGTACCGTTGTGTTAATCCGTCCTTGGTTTTCAGTATAGCTACTTTATAATAGATGTACATAACAGCGGATAGGACAATAACGATTGGAAAAATAATTAACATATAATCTACTCCTAATAAACTAGCTTAAATTCATACATGACATATTGTAGCACTATATGAGGACGAAAGGCTAGTTATTATGTGATAATATTTTGAACAGTAAGGAGAATATGATGTCAATACAAGCGATTCAACAAGCCATTGAAGAATTTAATACGATTATTATTCATCGCCATGTTCGGCCGGATCCAGATGCATTAGGTTCTCAAGCAGGACTACGTGAACTTATTAAAGCATCCTATCCAGAAAAGAATGTGTATGTAGTGGGGGAGGATGATCCTTCCTTAACGTTCATGGTTGAGATGGAACAGATTGATGATCAAGTATATGAGGATGCATTAGTTATTATTTGTGATACTGCAAATACGGGGAGAATTGATGATTCTAGGTATCGTCTAGGTAAGAAAGTAATTAAAATTGATCATCATCCTAATGTCGATCCTTATGGTGATCTTAGTTGGGTGGACACAACGGCTAGTTCAACGAGTGAGATGATCTATGAATTCTACCTTCATGCGAAAGGTCTAACCTTAACCACTGCAGCAGCAAGATTGCTTTATGGAGGTATTGTCGGAGATACAGGACGATTTTTGTATCCAAGTACAACGAAGAAAACATTACAATATGCAGCAGACTTAGTCACATATGATTTTGATCGAACGAAGCTATACGATGGGATTTACAATGTTAAGGACCATATTGCTAGAATGCGAGGATATATTCTGCAAAACTTTACATTAGATAAAGATGGTCTTAGTGTTGTGAAATTGACAAAAGATGTCTTAGACAAATTCCATGTCAGTCCACTAGAGACAGGGCAGTTAGTTGGAACGTTAGGGGAAATCGAAGGAATCGTTACATGGGTATTTTTCATCGAAGAAGAGGAACAAATTCGAGTGCGCCTCCGTTCAAAAGGGCCGGTAATTAATGAAGTAGCAGCGAAATACAACGGGGGCGGGCACCCATTAGCATCTGGAGCTTCCGTTTATTCGTGGGATGAAGCGGAGAATGTGGTAAAGGATTTACAAGAAGTAATAAAGCAATTTAATCAATAAGGTTAGAGCTGTTCGTTGTTCTACAAAAAAGTGCTGATTTCTTAATTGAAATCAGCACGATTAACTACTTTTACTCTTTGTTACTGGAATAAACCAGCATCCAGAAGGTGTTTCATCATAGTAGACATCTAGTCCATATTTCTCTATATCTCTTTTAATTAGGCGAATAACTTCTTTTGATTCTGCATATGCGGTACGCCCATTACGAAGCTGATTAATTTTTCGGTCACGAATTCGTCTTTCATTCATAATCAACATGAGAATTCCTCCCCTTTCTCAAATTTATGAATGGATATTCATCTTTATTCTTATTTTACTCGAAAAGTGTTGAAATTCCTACTACTATGCCTCCCTTTTCATGAAATGTTCACATAGTTCACCAAAAAACCTTACCCTTTAACCATATGAAATAGATGTGGGTAAGGTGTTTGTATCCATGTGTTAATTTGAGATTTTAGCATTGGCCATTATTCGAACGGTAGGTGCAATGATTAATCGTTTAATCTCGAGGTTATAGGTGAAATCATCCACTTTAAAGGTTTTATTCTCAATCGAAGAAAATAATAAGGAGTCACTATCGGCAATGGTTAATAAATCCTTTCCGATAATACCTTTAATTTCCTCCTTTACGAGACTTTCCAATTGATTTTGAAGCAATCTATCAATTTTTAGTTCTTCGGCATTTAGTATTTCCAGGTTGATTTCTTCTATCGTAATTTTTTGTTTGGATTTTTCATTTAACTCCTTTTTATCATTTTCTAATACTTCTATTCTATTTTCTGCATCTTGTAGTTGCTCCTTAAGATTACTGTTTTCTATAATTAATTTCTCATACATGGTTCCATACATGAAGATTACCATCCAATAAGAAATAAGACCTCCTAAAAACATCCCAACTAAGAAACGCTGCCAAGTTGGCTTTTTATGGTATCTAGGAATATGCATTACGTAATATCCTCCTGGATGAGCCACTCTATAATAATCATAGCAGTTTTTGCTCCTCCCATTGCCGATAAGATTAGCAGACCTTGTTTTAATACTTCAATAAAAGGACCTTCTAAAAATCCCTTTTGTAAGTTCTCAATAGCGTCAAATGTTCCACCAATTGCAGCAACGATAGCCCAAATTCCAAGCTTACGAGCAATCCGAGCCATTCCTGTAAATGGTGCTTCTCCAGTAGCGAATGCACCAATGCCACCAATAAGTGTTCCGCCAATTAGGACACCGAAAGCGATGAAGAAACATTGAATAAATTGTTCGAAAAAACGTTCTTCCATTTTGGTTACCCCTTAAGTTAAAAGTTACGTTCTATATATTCTATGAGAGATAAGGACGAGTTATGTTTGTTGATATACGAACAGATTGAAATTGGCTATAATAGATTTAGAGAAAGTTGAGGCGGGTTAGTATGTCATTTACACATTTACAAATTAAAACTGGATATAGTTTTTTTAATAGCACAATTACGGTAGATAGACTGATCAGAAAAGCGCTACAGTTGGATTTGAAAGCTTTAGCACTAACAGATGAGAATGTCTTACATGGGGTTATTCCGTTTTATAAGCAATGTGTAAAACATGGGATCAAACCTATTATCGGAATGACCGTGACTGTAGCAGAAGATGATACTCCAATGGACATCCTATTATTAGCAAAAAATAATACAGGCTATCGAAATTTAACGAGATTAAGTACTTTCATTCAACGAGATGAGCAAAATCCAATTAATCAAACAATGCTTGTTGAATATTTAGAGGAATTAATTGTCATTGTACCGGTCCATTCCAGTAAGGTAGAGCAATTAATTCGAAATGGTTCCTATGATCAAGTAGAGCAGTATGTTACATTTTGGAAGTCGAATGTTGGAGCGGAAGACTTCTACTTAGGTGTGGGAGACTATGGCTCCGAACTTGATAAGCAGTTGAATATGTCAGTTCGCGCCTACACTGAGCGATTCAATACGAAAGTAGTAGCAATTAATGATGTTCGGTATTTACAAGAAAAAGATGCCTATGCCTTTGATTGTTTACAGGCAATGAAACAAGGGAAAAACTGGTCTGTACAGGAAGCGGCTGTATCGATGCGAAACCATCATTTGCGATCTATAGATGAAATGAAGCAATTATTTGCTGAGTGGCCAGAGGTCTTGGAGGAAACGAAACGAATTGAAGATCGATGTCATGTTACATTTAATTTTGAGGCAAGGATGATTCCAGCCTATCCGGTACCAGAGGGAACTACTTCACAAGAATACTTAGAACAGGTTTGTTGGGCTAATCTTCCAAATCGCTATTCCAATGTGACAGAGCAAATAAAAGCAAGGTTAAAACATGAACTATCGATTATTAAGAAGATGGAGTTCAGTGATTATTTCCTAATCGTTTGGGATTTTATTCAATACGCGAAGGAACAGCATATTATGGTTGGACCAGGTCGTGGTTCGTCAGCTGGTTCCTTAGTTGCTTATTCTTTAGGTATCACAGATGTTGATCCAATCCAATATAATTTGCTCTTTGAACGTTTCTTAAACCCGGAGCGAATTACCATGCCAGATATAGATATTGATTTCTCTGATTTACGACGTGATGAGGTAATTGCCTATGTTCGGGAGAAATATGGAGCAGAACATGTGGCTCAGATTATAACGTTTGGAACTTTTGCAGCACGTTCTTTAATTCGTGAGCTTGGAAAGACAATGGCAATTAATCAACAAGATATTTCTTTTGTTTTAAAACAAATCCCTAGTCAGGCTTCTGGTTCATTAGTACATATGATTAAGAATTCAAAGGAATTAACGAATTATGTACAGCAATCCGATAGTCTAAAGGAATTATTTAGAATTGCGACTGTTTTAGAAGGGCTCCCAAGACATACCTCTACCCATGCGGCAGGGGTGGTTATTAGTGACCAACCACTTGTGGAGCATGTACCATTAACAGTAGGTACAACAAATACGGCGCTCACGCAATATCCAATGGGAGATTTAGAGTCATTAGGACTGCTTAAGATGGACTTTTTAGGATTGAGGAATTTAACCTTGATTGAACGAATCGTCAAATCTATTCAGTATAAAGAGGATAAGAACTTCCGTCTAGATACCATACCAGAACATGATGCTCAAACCTTCCAGCTGTTAAAGCGTGGAAAGACGAATGGTATTTTCCAATTAGAATCAGACGGAATGAAGCAGGTTCTAGAGCAGTTAAAACCAAGTACATTTGATGATATTGTAGCGGTTAATGCGTTGTACCGTCCAGGACCGATGGATTTTATCCCAACCTATATAGAACGGAAGCACGGACGTAAAAAAACAACCTATCCACATCCAGATTTAGAGCCTATATTGAAGAGTACGTACGGTGTTTTAATTTATCAAGAGCAAATCATGCAAATTGCCCATCGGATTGCAGGCTTTTCATTAGGTGAAGCGGATGTACTAAGGCGTGCTGTTAGTAAAAAGAAACAGGATATAATGGATGAACAAGAAGTAGCATTTATTCGTGGATGTATAAAGAATGGGTATAGTAAGCAGATTGGTGAGGAAATCTTTAAATGGATTGTAAAGTTTTCAAATTATGGATTTCCGAAAAGCCACGCTGTTGCATACAGTAAAATATCGTATCAATTAGCCTATTTAAAAGCCCATTATCCGAAGCATTTTTATGCGGAACTATTGACATCTATTGGTAATCAGCATGATAAAATTCATATTTATATGAAAGAGATGAAAGAGCTAGGGATAACCATAGGTGTACCATCGATTAATCAGAGCTTTGGGCGGTTCACAGTAGAAAAAGATGGTGTAAGAATGGGGCTGCAATCTATCAAGGGTGTTGGAATCCAGGCGGTACAAGAAATAATTCAAGCAAGGAAGCAAGCTGGTGCCTTTAAGAACTTATTTGATTTTTGTTTACGGATTACCCCTAAAGTTGTTAATCGTGCAACATTGGAATCGTTAATATTAGCAGGTGCCTTTGATGAAGTGTATCCGAATCGAGCAAGTCTATTAGCAACGATTGACCAAGCAATTGAGTCTGCCGAGTTGTTCCGAGAATTCACCGATCAGCCAAGCTTGTTCCAGGAACAATTAGACCTGGAACCTAATTATGTCGAAATTGAAGACTTTAGCCAAATTAAGAAGCTGTCAGATGAGAAGGAGCTACTGGGAATCTATATTTCCAGTCACCCATTAATCCAGTACCGTGAAATGTTACGGGGGAATGGATATGTCACACTGCAACATTCCCAAGAGCTTGAAGGCAATAAACAAGTAAAAAGTGCGGTCATTATTCAAGCGATTAAAACAATCCGTACAAAACGTGGAGAGCCAATGGCTTTCATTACAATAAGTGATGAGACAGATGATATGGATGCGGTTGTCTTTCCGGAATTATATCGGATGAGTGGCCGATTTATAGAAGAAGAAGCGTTAGTATATATTTCTGGTAAGGTGGAAACCCGAAATGGAAAAAAACAATGGCTCCTTTCCACTATTGAACCATTTGCAGAAGGAAAATTATCCCAACCATTAAAATCAAGACTGTTTATTAAAACAACAGAGCAAACTAATAAGGATGCACTAGACGTTATTGAACAAATTGCAAAAATATACCCTGGATCAACACCGATTATTGTTTACCATGAAGAACAAAAGAAAACCTATCAATTAGCCAAAGACTACTTCTTAGATGTAAATAAGAATACGTTACGAGCGCTGAACGAATTCTTTGGGGAAGCAAATGTTGTATACAACAAGCAGTAAAAAATTCGAAACTTTACAGTGTATAAGATTTTGTTATAATGTAATAGTTGAGTGGTCAGACCACTTGAAGCGGTATAAAGGAGCGAAATAATTGTGAACTTAAGAGATGAGGCACTGCAATTACACAAAGAGAACAAAGGTAAGCTAGAGACAGTTTCTAAAATACCTGTAACGAATGCAACAGAACTAAGTCTAGCTTATTCACCAGGAGTTGCTGAGCCGTGTAAGGAAATTCATGATCGAAAAGAAACAGTTTATGACTATACAATGAAAGGGAATATGGTTGCGGTTGTAAGCGATGGTTCTGCCGTATTAGGATTAGGTAATATTGGTCCTGAAGCAGCACTACCAGTTATGGAAGGTAAAGCCGTGTTATTTAAAAGCTTTGCTGGAGTAGACTCATTCCCAATTTGCTTAGATACACACGATGTAGATGATATAGTCAAAACTGTAAAATTAATGGAGCCAACCTTTGGTGGGGTTAATTTAGAGGATATTGCAGCACCGAACTGCTTTATTATTGAAGATAGACTAAGAAAAGAAACCAATATCCCCATCTTTCATGATGACCAACATGGTACCGCAATCGTAACTGTTGCAGGGCTTATTAATGCATTAAAACTAGTTGGGAAGAACTTTTCAGAAATCAAAGTAGTAGCAAATGGCGCAGGTGCTGCAGGTATTGCGATAGTGAAATTGTTATACCACTTTGGTGTTAGAGATATGATTATGTGTGACTCACGTGGTGCGATTTTTGAAGGGCGTTCTTACGGAATGAACGACGTGAAAGATGCGGTTGCGAAAATAACCAACGCGGATAAAAAAGAAGGTTCTTTAGAAGAAATGGTTGAAGGTGCGGATGTCTTTATCGGTGTTTCCGTAGGTGGTGCATTGACACAAGATATGGTTCGTAAGATGAATACTGATCCTATTATCTTTGCAATGGCAAATCCAGATCCGGAGATATTACCGGAGGCTGCGAAGGAAGCTGGAGCAAAAGTAATTGGAACAGGAAGATCTGACTTTCCTAACCAAGTAAATAATGTTCTTGCCTTTCCAGGGATATTCCGTGGTGCACTAGATGTACGAGCTACTAGAATTAATGAAAAAATGAAAATTGCAGCAGCAGAGGCAATAGCTTCCTTAATTTCTAACGAAGAATTAAATGAGGATTATGTTATTCCTGCTCCTTTTGATGCAAGAGTAGCACCATTAGTTGCCAAAGAGGTAGCAAAAGCGGCAATGGATTCTGGCGTTGCGCGTATACAAGTTGACCCGGAAGAGATTGCGGAGAAGACGAGACGATTAGCCAAAATATAAGCTGTAGTTTCCATAAGTTTATCAAAAAAGGGGTGAAACATGGGTGTCCATGTTACCAAATCGAAAGGTATACCACGGTGTTTTAGATGAGATTCAAAATTTCATTGTTGAGAACGATTTAAAGCCTGGTGATAAGCTACCTTCTGAAAGAGAATTATCGGAAAAACTACAAGCTGGTCGGTCTTCTATCCGTGAAGCCTTACGCGCTATGGAATTAATCGGTGTAATAGAAACAAGGCGTGGTGAAGGTACTTTTTTGAGCAAATATAGACCTTATCAAACCGTTGAATTATTATCATCATTTATTTTGAAGCAAACGACCAAAGAAGAACTTTTACTTGTAAAAATGCTATTGGAAAAGGAAGCGGCTAAGCTTGCTTATTTGCATATGGACGAGGAGAAAATAAATACTTTAAGCGTAATAATCGATAATCCCTCTTTGGATTCTAAGAAAAAACACTTTGCCTTTTTCTGTTACTTGATGGAGTTAACGAATAATCAATTGTTGGTGCGTATATGGGGATTAATTGATGAATATTCGAAGAGTTTTACAGGGAATTATTCAAAGGATCTTTATTGTAATTTGATTAATGCTTATAAAACGAAAAACTATTCAGCTATAGAAAGTCTATTTAAAGAAGTGAAGGAATACGATTTTATGTAATCATCTATTTTTTTATTTATGTACGACAATTAATGACACCTTTTTAGGGTAGACTTGCTGTATAGTATGATAATATGTAGTTCTATTCATTTGAATAATATTACCTGTTTAAGGTTTGGAAGGTTTAATGATAAAGGGGGACTTACTTTGCTCAAAGATCTTTTTAATAAAAAGAAGAAATATGCTTCTATTCCAAGTGAGCAATCAAAAGTAGATATTCCTGAGGGACTTATGAAAAAATGTGATAATTGTTATAAAATTTTCTATCGTAAAGAGTTATATAACAATTTAAATGTATGTCCTAATTGTGGACACCATCATCAATTGAATGCCTGGGAACGTATTGATAGTTTATTTGATGCAGACTCATTTGTAGAATGGGATCAAGGAATGATTACGGCCAATCCATTAGATTTTCCAGATTATGAGAAAAAAATGGAAAGTGACCGGTCTAAAACAGGATTGAATGAAGCAGTTGTGACTGGTAAAGGAACCATTGACGGACAAGCTACTGCATTTGCTGTAATGGATGCTAGATTCAGAATGGGTAGCATGGGCTCTGTAGTAGGTGAAAAGATTGCTAGAGCTATTGAAAATGCGAAGAATGAATCACTACCGTTTATCATATTTACAGCTTCTGGTGGTGCAAGAATGCAGGAGGGTGTTTTAAGCTTAATGCAAATGACCAAAACTTCTGTAGCCATCAGTCGTTTTTCAAAATCAGGTGGCTTAATGATTTCTGTCATGACTCATCCAACAACAGGAGGGGTTTCTGCTAGCTTTGCATCGTTAGGAGACTATAATTTTGCTGAGCCAGGTGCTTTAATAGGCTTTGCTGGTCGTCGTATTATTGAGCAGACGATTCGTGAAAAATTACCAGATGATTTTCAGACAGCAGAATTTCAACTTAAACATGGTCAGTTAGATCAAGTTATCCATCGTCAGGACATGAAATATGTATTAGGAACACTTCTAAAGATGCATCAGAAGGGTGGGACTCCTAAATGAAGCAAATACTAGATTTTGAAAAACCAATTGTGAATTTAAAGGAAAAGATTGCAGAGCTTAAGAAATTTACAAGTGAGAGCGATATCGATTTAACCGAGGAGATTTCCACGCTAGAGAAACGATTAGCCGATTTAGAAAATGACATTTACGGTAATTTAAAGCCTTGGCAACGCGTTCAAATGGCTAGACATCAAGAGCGACCTACAACTCTTGATTATATTGCCGAATTGTTTACGGACTTTCTAGAGTTTCATGGGGATCGTACTTACGGGGATGATGAGGCAATTGTATCTGGAATTGCTTATTACAAAGACACTCCTATTACAGTAATAGGTCATCAGCGCGGGAAGGATACGAAAGAGAATATTCGTAGAAACTTCGGGATGCCGCATCCAGAGGGCTATCGAAAAGCACTACGCCATATGAAGCAAGCTGAGAAATTTAATCGTCCTATTATCTGCTTTATTGATACAAAGGGAGCCTATCCAGGAAAGGCAGCAGAAGAACGTGGTCAAAGTGAAGCCATTGCACGTAACTTAATGGAAATGGCCGGCATTACCGTTCCAATTATTTGTATTGTCATTGGTGAAGGTGGTAGTGGTGGTGCGTTAGCGCTTGGAGTAGGTGATAGAATTCATATGCTGGAGAACTCTACATACTCCGTTATTTCTCCTGAAGGTGCTGCTGCATTACTTTGGAAAGATGCAGGACTCGCACAAAAGGCTGCTGAGTCGATGAGAATTACCGCGCCTGATTTGTATGAGCTAGGTATTATTGATGAAATTATAGTGGAACCAAAAGGTGGCGCACACCGTGATATAAAACAGCAAGCTCGCAATATGGATGCTGTGATAGAAAAATCCCTTCAAGAACTTAAAGATTTATCAAAGGATGAATTATTAGAAAAACGATGGGAAAAATATAAACAAATTGGCGAATTTATGGAACAGTAAAATAAAGGCTGTCTCGATTTGTGGGTGACCCATTAAATCGGAGACATCCTTTTTTATTGTTGGTGATTAGTATAACGTATTTGTAATGTGTTTTACTTATTGAAGCGTATGGAAACATTAAGTAAAGCATATTTAAAATAACTTGTAAATTTCGGTGTTTTTAATTGATATTTTAGGATTTTAGCCGTATCTTTTAAATGAGGCAAGCAGATCAGCTGGATCTTTTCACTCTAATCTAACCGTACTAATTCGAGTTTTCAAGCGCATACTAAAAGTGACAATATAAGTAGAGGTGGAAAATATGAAAAGACTTGGAGTATTAACTAGTGGGGGAGATGCACCTGGTATGAATGCAGCCATCCGTGCTGTTGTACGTAAATGTATTTACCATGGTGTTGAGATATATGGAATTAAGAATGGCTATCAAGGGTTAATCGAAGGTAACATTGAAAAGATGGATGTTGGATCGGTTGGTGATATTATTCAACGTGGTGGTACAACACTCTATACAGCAAGAAGCCTTGAGTTTAAAACCGAAGAAGGCCAAAGGAAAGGTATTGAGCAACTTAAAAAGTTTGGTATTGAAGGCTTAATTGTGATCGGTGGAGACGGAAGTTTTCGTGGGGCGCAAAAGTTAACGGAAAAAGGTTATCCGTGTATCGGTGTTCCAGGTACGATTGATAATGATATTCCAGGAACTGATTTTACGATTGGCTTCGACACAGCACTTAATACTATTATTGAAGCAATTGATAAAATTCGTGATACTGCTACTTCTCATGAACGTACATATGTTGTTGAGGTAATGGGAAGAGATGCTGGTGATTTAGCTCTATGGGCTGGTCTAGCAGATGGAGCAGAAAGTATCTTAATCCCAGAGAAAAAAGATGACCTAAAGGAAGTTATTTCCCGTTTGAAACGCGGTGTAGAACGCGGTAAGAGACATAGTATTATAATTGTAGCTGAAGGTGTAGGTAGTGCGTTTGATTACAGTGAGCAGATTAAAAAGGAAACTAACCTAGAAACGAGAGTAACGGTTCTTGGTCATATTCAACGTGGTGGTTCCCCAACAGCGAATGACCGAGTACTAGCAAGTCGGTTAGGTGCTAAAGCAGTAGAATTATTGCTAGACGGTAAAGCAGGTAGAATGGTTGGTATTCAAAATAACAAACTAGTCGATCATGATATTACCGAAATCTTAAAAGAGACACACTCCATTGACGAAGAAATGTATCAATTATCGAAGGAATTATCGATATAATTTAGTAGGAGGATTTTAAAATGAGAAGAACAAAAATAGTATGTACAATCGGACCAGCTTCCGAATCTGTTGAAACATTAGTAGAATTAATTAATGCTGGGATGAATGTTGCTCGTCTGAACTTTTCCCACGGAGATTATGAAGAACATGGTGCACGTATAAAGAATATTAGAGAAGCTGCCAAACAAACTGGTAAAACGGTTGCTATTCTATTAGATACGAAAGGACCTGAAATAAGAACAGGTACATTTAAAGATGGCCAAGCAGAATTAGTTCAAGGAAATACAGTGTATATTTCGATGAACGAGGTAGAAGGAACAGCGGAGCGCTTTTCTATTACGTACCCAGGTTTAATTGATGATGTTCAGGTTGGATCCAAAATTTTATTAGATGATGGTCTTATTGAATTACAAGTAGAGGAAATCGACCGCCAAAATAAAGAATTAAAAACTGTAGCACTTAACTCTGGATTAATTAAAAATAAAAAAGGTGTAAACGTACCAAATGTAGCGGTTAACCTACCAGGTATTACAGAGAAAGATGCGAACGATATCAAATTTGGTATTGAACAAGATGTAGATTTCATTGCAGCATCTTTTGTTCGCAGACCTTCTGACATTCTTGAGATTAAAGAATTATTGGAAAAACACAATGCAGCTCATATCCAAATCATTCCTAAAATCGAAAACCAAGAGGGTGTAGATAATATTGATAGCATCCTTGAAGTTAGTGATGGGCTAATGGTAGCGCGTGGGGATTTAGGTGTGGAAATTCCAGCTGAAGATGTACCTCTAGTACAGAAAAAATTAATTAGAAAATGTAATACTGCAGGAAAGCCTGTTATTACAGCTACACAAATGCTTGATTCCATGCAACGTAATCCACGTCCTACAAGAGCAGAAGCATCAGACGTAGCAAACGCAATCTTTGATGGTACGGATGCCATTATGCTTTCTGGCGAAACAGCGGCAGGTAATTACCCAGTCGAATCCGTTCAAACTATGAATAACATTGCTGAGAAAACAGAAACAGCATTAGATCATCAATCAATTCTAAAAAATCGTAGTGAATCTGTTGATATGACGATAACAGATGCGATTAGTCAGTCCGTTACGCATACTGCGATGAATCTATCTGTAAGTGCAATTATTACTCCTACAGAAAGTGGACATACAGCACGTATGATTGCTAAATACCGACCAAAAGCACCGATTATTGCCGTAACGTATAGTGACCGTGTTAATCGTCAACTTTCATTAGTATGGGGAGTTCTTCCAATTACAGGTGAAAAAGCCGGCTCAACAGATGAAATGCTTGATGTTGCAATTGATCTTGGCCTACAAGCTAACCTATTAAAACGTGGTGATCGTGTTGTGATTACGGCTGGTGTTCCGGTTGGAGAGACTGGCACAACAAACATCATGAAAGTCCATATTATTGGCGATGTTGTAGCAAAAGGACAAGGTATCGGAAAGAAGAGTGCATATGGAAAAGCGGTAATTGTTAAAAATACCGAAGAAGCACTTCAAAAAGTACATGAAGGTGATATCATCGTTACCTATGGAACAGATCGTGAAATGATGCCTGCCATTGAGAAAGCTGCTGGTATTATAACATTAGAAGGTGGACTTACTTCCCACGCTGCTGTTGTAGGATTAAGCTTAGGTATACCGGTTATCGTAGGAGTGGATAATGCATTCGATCTACTTAAAGATGGTGAAGATATCACCATCGATAGTACGAAGGGTGACATTTATCGAGGTCATGCCGGCGTTTTATAGGACAAATTAAAAGAAGGGATACAAGCTCCCTTCTTTTTTCCTATCCTAATATACGAAAGGAAGATATGGATGAGATGGTTATTACTAGCATTTTTGATTATTTCTGCTGCTGAAATAGGTGTTCTAGTATGGGCTGGAAGCTTAATTGGCCCATGGTGGGTAGTGGTAATTATTCTATTAACAGGATTTATTGGTGTCTCTTTAGCAAAAAGAGAAGGTCTGGAAACCTGGAAACGTGCACAATATTCCATGCAATATGGTCAAGTGCCGGCTAAAGAACTATTAGATGGTATATGTATATTAATTGGTGGAGTATTTTTATTTTCCCCAGGTTTTATAACAGATATTGCAGGATTTATTTTAGTGTTACCGCAAACGAGAAGGTACTTTAAATTAATGCTCGGTAGATTGATAAAAAAACTAATTGATAGCAAGACAATCATTATTAATCGAAGATAGTAGCTATCCTTTTATAAATTGAATCATTTTCGTAAAAATTCCAGATTGGTAGAGCACATATATCGTAATCAAAATGATAGGTGCAAATAATACACCACCGAAGCCCCATATTTGTATCGTGACAAACAAGATCATTAGGCTAACCAATGGATTAATTCCAATACTGGCAGATAGAATTTTAGGTTCTATAAATTGCCTTGTAATAATAACGGTCATGTAAAGAATACTAAGCGGTATAGTATTTGAATAATCCCCGGTTAAAAATGAGTATATAATCCATGGAACAAAAATAACACCAGTTCCAATAACAGGAAGTAAGTCAACAAGTGCGGCAATGGCGGCAATTGTTAAAGCATGTTCGCTTCCGATAATGAGTAATCCAATATAAATAATCAAAGCAGATATGAATATTAGAATAAATTGTGCGCGTAGATACCCTGTAAAAGCCTTTTTGAATCCTTTCTGTAAATCATAGATAAAGGAAAGAATATTCGTTGGAAGCAGTTTAGTTAATAGATTCGTTATATTATGCCAATCGTTTACAATCATGAATGTTGCAAGTACAATAAAAATAAAAATAGTCAAGGAACCTGGAAATTTACTGACTAATTCTGGTATTTGAATAAGAATAGATTGAAGAAATATCGTTCCACCATTAGCTAAGTTCTCAAGAAAATTTACTAAATTTTCTTGAATCGCTGTTTGGTGTGATTCATCCAATGATTCAAAATAGGAAGCAATAGTTTGATAGAGTGGTAAAATATGGTCATTAATCATATTTTCCATTAAATCAATAAATGACTGGAAGTAAATCGGCAGTTTTTCCATTAAATAAATGGTACCTTGTATAACCTCGTTCACAATCACAACAACAATCCCAATAAAAAATAGAAATATCGTGATGATAACGGTTAAAGTTGCTATGGTTCTAGGTAGTTTCCATTTGGTTTCAATGAAAGATACCAATGGGCTAAGAAACACTGCGATAATAAATGCAATTATAAAAGGATAAATATAACCAATAGTCATTTTTATAGCAAAGAATATGATGAATAGAAGTGCTAAAAGAAAGACTCCTCTGAGAATTGGATCCAATAATTGCTTGTACAATTCTAACGACCCCATTTATATAAATATATCTATCTAACTATATGTTCGAAAAGACAAGAATATTAATAGTTATCGAAGGAACAGAGTAGTTTGCTGTAAGCTTTACAATAATCGTCGTTATTAGGTAAACAATATTCTTATAATAATTATTTGCAGAAAATTAAACGGTTTCATTTCACATTGCTTTCAAAATACTTTATAATTGGTTTTGGGGATGACAATATCCGATTATTTTACTAGGAAATTGTCTAAATAATTTAACATTATCTTTCGCTTAATGTTAGAACAATATAGAAAAAGGAGAGGGTTTTATCTATGACAGCAACGAAAGGTCTTGAAGGGGTTGTAGCAACACAATCATCAATTAGTTCTATCATTGATGACCAACTAACTTATGTAGGTTACAAGATTGATGATTTAGCAGAGAATTCAAGCTTTGAAGAAGTAGTTTATTTATTATGGAATTTGAAATTACCGACAATCGCTGAATTAGAAGCCTTTAAAAAAGAACTTGCCGACAATATGGAAGTTCCAGAAGCGGTATTAGATCATTTACGCTCTTATGATTTGTCTAAAGTACACCCTATGGCAGCATTAAGAACATCTATTTCTCTACTAGGTTTATACGATGAAGAAGCAGATGTAATGGAAGAGGAAGCTAATCGACGTAAGGCAGTTCGTATACAAGCAAAGATTGCAACAATCGTGGCGGCATTTTCTCGAATAAGACAAGGTAAAGACCCTGTTAAACCATTAAAAGATGTAAGCTATGCAGAAAACTTTTTATATATGTTAAATGGCGAAAAACCAAATGAAATAGAAATCGAAGCAATTAATAAAGCGTTAGTATTACATGCTGATCACGAACTCAATGCATCTACATTCACTGCTAGAGTTTGTGTTGCAACATTATCAGATATGTATTCTGGTATTACTGCTGCAATTGGTGCATTAAAAGGTCCATTGCATGGTGGGGCAAATGAGCGTGTGATGAAAATGCTAACGGAAATCGGTACAGAAGATAATGCTATCCCGTATATTAAAGAAAAATTAGAAAACAAAGAAAAAATCATGGGTATGGGACACCGCGTTTATCGTAATGGTGATCCTAGAGCTAAGCATCTACAAAAGATGTCTAAAGAATTGACAGCCCTTACTGGTCAAGAAAAATGGTATAATATGTCTGTAGCAATCGAGGACTATATTAAACAAGAAAAAGGTCTACCAGCAAATGTAGATTTCTATTCTGCTTCGATGTATCATAGTTTAGGGATTGATCATGATCTATTTACACCAATTTTCGCTATGAGTCGTGTGTCTGGTTGGGTTGCACATATATTAGAACAATATTCGAATAATCGTTTAATCCGTCCACGTGCAGAATATGTAGGACCGAATACCCAACAATATATCCCACTTGAAAATCGTTAAGCAATATACTATGAATCTCGTTAGTAATAATAGCCGGTACCTCCGGCTATTATTCCGATAAGCTACTAGAAAACTAGGAGGAATTATTTATGACACAAGGAGAAAAAATTGTAGTAGAGAATGGTAAATTAAATGTACCAAACCAACCTGTCATTCCATTTATCGAAGGGGACGGTACTGGTCCTGATATTTGGGCAGCAGCTAGTCGTGTATTAGAAGCAGCAGTTGAAAAAGCTTATAATGGTACAAAGAAAATTGAATGGTTAGAAGTTTATGCTGGTGAAAAAGCATTCAATAAAACTGGTGAATGGTTACCACAAGAAACTCTAGATAAAATTGATGAGTACAAAATTGCTATCAAAGGTCCACTTACTACACCAATAGGTGGAGGAATTCGTTCTTTAAACGTAGCACTACGTCAAGAGCTAGATCTATTCACTTGCCTACGTCCAGTACGTTATTTCGAAGGAGTTCCATCTCCAGTTAAACGTCCTGAAGATGTAGATATGGTAATCTTCCGTGAAAACACTGAAGATATTTATGCTGGTATTGAATGGCAAAAGGGCTCTGACGAAGTGAAGAAAGTAATTGACTTCCTAAAAAATGAAATGGGAGTACATAAAATTCGCTTCCCTGAAACATCTGGTATTGGTATTAAACCAGTTTCAGAGGAAGGTACAAAACGTCTTGTACGTGCAGCTATCGAGTATGCATTAAATGAAGGACGTAAAAGTGTCACATTAGTTCACAAAGGTAATATCATGAAGTTTACAGAAGGTGCTTTTAAAGGTTGGGGATATGAAGTTGCTGAAGAAGAGTTCGGTGATAAAGTATTCACATGGGCACAATATGATCGTATTGTGGAAGAACAAGGTAAAGATGCTGCAAATAAAGCACAAGATCAAGCAGTTGCTGCAGGTAAGATTATTGTTAAAGATGCCATTGCGGATATCTTCTTACAACAAGTTCTTACTCGTCCAACAGAATTTGATGTAGTGGCAACGATGAACCTTAATGGAGATTACATCTCTGATGCGCTTGCTGCACAAGTTGGTGGTATAGGGATTGCACCTGGAGCAAACATTAACTATAATACAGGTCATGCTATTTTCGAGGCAACACATGGTACTGCACCTAAATATGCTGGCTTAGATAAAGTGAATCCTTCTTCTGTTATCCTCTCTGGTGTATTAATGCTTGAACATCTTGGATGGAGAGAAGCAGCGGATTTAATTACGAAGGCAATGGACCAAACAATTGCTTCTAAAGTTGTAACCTATGACTTTGCTCGTCTAATGGAAGGCGCTACAGAAGTAAAATGTTCTGAGTTTGCCAATGAATTAATTAAGAACATGGACTAGTTAACATCAAGGAGGCCTAACAAATGGGAAACAAGCGCAAAAAAATATCAGTAATAGGATCAGGATTTACCGGTACGACAACCGCGTTGATGCTCGCTCAAAAAGAGCTTGGGGATATTGTTCTAGTAGACATACCTAACATGGAGAATCCAACAAAGGGTAAAGCGCTTGACATGCTAGAAGCAAGCCCAGTACAAGGTTTTGATGCGAATATTATCGGGACGTCTAATTATGAGGATACGAGGGATTCAGATTTAGTAATTATCACGGCTGGTATTGCTAGAAAGCCTGGCATGAGTAGGGATGACTTAGTGAATACTAACGCTAAAATTATGAAATCTGTCACGCAAGAGATTGTGAAGTATTCGAAAGATACGATAATCATCGTGCTAACCAATCCTGTTGATGCGATGACCTATACGGTATTTAATGAGTCTGGCTTCCCGAAAGAACGAGTTATCGGTCAATCAGGAGTATTAGACACAGCTCGTTTCCGTACATTTGTTGCTAAGGAGTTAAATTTATCAGTTAAAGATATTACCGGTTTTGTTTTAGGCGGCCATGGTGATGATATGGTACCATTAATTCGTTACTCCTATGCAGGTGGAATTCCACTAGAAAAGTTAATACCTAAGGATCGATTAGATGAAATTGTACAACGCACTCGTACTGGTGGTGGTGAAATCGTCAACCTTTTAGGTAATGGTAGTGCCTATTATGCACCTGCAGCATCTTTAACAGTTATGGCAGAGGCCATCCTAAAAGACCAACGCCGCGTACTACCATCCATCGCTTACTTAGAGGGTGAATATGGATATAACGATATTTACTTAGGTGTGCCTACCATTCTAGGTGGAAATGGAATTGAACAGATTATCGAATTAGATTTAACGGAAGATGAAAAAGCGGCTTTAGATAAATCTGCTAATTCCGTTAAACACGTTTTAGAGGTATTACAATAAATGAGAAGGAGAGCTTCATTCTACGCGAATGGAGCTCTTTTATGTTTTAGTAAAGCGAGGAATAATTAAGTGAGGTTAAATGTTACCGGTTGAGTTTATTTGAGAGGAAGGTAGTTACTTTAAGATGTCTACAGCTCTGTTACGTGTTCCTAGGCACATATAATATTTTGCTATTAGATGAGCAATCTAACTTTTTAGATATTCACACTCTGGAAGTTTTAGAACATTTTATGCTCGCTTATAAAGGAACCATCATCTTTGTTACCCATGATCAAACCTTTATGGAACGTATCGTAGAGATGAAATTTGATATTGACCCAGTAAAAAGAATAATAAAACAAGATATGTAATATGTTTTTATGGTAATGTATTAGTAGGGTGTTTTAATCCATATAAATGATTAGAGGATCCTACAACAGCATTGTGTAAAGATTTATTTACAATAGCTATCCATTATTTAATTTATACTGATTTCATTGTAATATGAAGATAAGGTAAATGGTAGCATAGAAGAAATGGGGAATTGATATCATGAATGAACATGTTCTTATTGTAGATGATGAAATGTCTATCGTAACATTACTAAAATTCAATCTCGAGAAAGCTGGATTTACAACAGATGTTGCCTATGACGGACTGGAAGCAATTCGGAAAGCGGATAAGAATACATATGATTTTATTATTCTAGATTTAATGCTTCCAGAAATGGATGGAATTGAAGTCTGTAAGCATTTAAGAAGAAATCATATTGATACACCCGTTTTAATGTTAACTGCTAGAGATGAAGAGTTTGATAAAGTACTAGGGTTAGAAATAGGTGCGGATGATTATTTAACCAAGCCATTTAGTCCAAAGGAAGTAATTGCGAGAATTAAAGCAATCTTAAGACGGACCAATGTAACTGTAACGAGTAATGTGAAAAATATAAAAGTAGGAGAATTAACGATTTTCCCTGAGCGGTATGAAGCAGAGAAGAATAATCAGGTGCTTAGTTTTACACGAAAAGAATTTGAGCTATTACTTTATTTAGCAACACACAAGGATAAAGTGTTATCAAGAGATCAATTATTATCTGCTGTTTGGGATTATGATTTTGTTGGAGATACTCGTATTGTCGATGTTCATGTTAGTCATCTAAGAGAAAAAATTGAACCCAATACGAAAAAGCCGATTTACATTAAAACAATTCGTGGATTGGGTTATAAGATGGAGGATCCAACGTGAGGTTTTTGTCTTTAAAACCAGTATTACGTTACGCGTTAATTATTTTATTCATTGTGGTCTCAACAGGTATTGTATTTAGCTTTTTTATGAGCAATTATATTGTATTATTGTTGGTACTTCTAACAGAATTTATCGTTCTCATGATGATGTTGCATTATGTATTCGATAAATATGTTAAACCAATTCAAAAGGCCACTAATACGTTAGATGAATTAGTAAAAGGTAATTTTCGTGCCAGAATGCATCACCCAGTTTCTGGTAGTATGGCTTCCTTATTGATGCAAATTAATAAACTTGCCAGAAGTCTAAGTGAACTGTCCATCAATGAGAAGATGCAAGCTGAACAATTAACGACTGTAATAGAAAATATTCAAAGTGGATTAATCCTAATTGATGAAAAAGGGTACATTCATTTAGTCAATAGAAATTTCCTAGGTCTATTTGGAAACAAGAAGGAAAGAGATTATATTGGATATTTGTATTATGATGTATTAGATCATGAGAAAATCCATAAAACGATACAAC
This sequence comes from Ornithinibacillus liuyingii, assembly GCF_055550225.1. Taxonomy (NCBI): domain Bacteria; kingdom Bacillati; phylum Bacillota; class Bacilli; order Caryophanales; family Bacillaceae; genus Ornithinibacillus; species Ornithinibacillus liuyingii. Next base: position 95,145 of record NZ_JBPWOS010000005.1, read on the forward strand.
AGACCTTTTTGTATGAAGAAAAGGTGAAGGATTCCCTCATTATAGAAAATGGTCATAAGCAATATTTTGAAATTATTGGTGCACCTATCTTTGATGAGAAGAACATGTTAAAGGGTGCAGTTATTGTATTATATGATATTACCGAATTGAAAAAACTAGAAGCAATGCGTAAAGATTTTGTTGCAAATGTATCACATGAGTTAAAAACACCAATTACTTCTATAAGAGGCTTTGCGGAGACATTACTGGATGATAATAATTTACATGATGTGGATACAGCAAAACAATTTTTAAGTATTATTAATGAAGAAAGTAAACGACTACAGATGTTAATTCAAGACCTATTATCTTTATCGAAGCTAGAAAAGGATGATTCCAAAATAGAATTAGCTACGGTGCACTTCACTGAATTAGTTGATGAAGTAATGCCGGTTATAAATCAACAAGCTGAAAATAATGGCATAACACTTCATGTTGAAAGTGGAGAAAATATTGAATTTAAAGCGGAACATTCTGGTGTGAAGCAGGTTATGATTAACCTCTTAGTAAATGCAATTAGTTACACGCCGAAGGGTGGAGGTGTAACATTATTAGCAGAGGAACTAGAGGAATATATTCATTTGCAGGTAAGCGATACTGGTATTGGAATACCTAAAGAATCACTGCCAAGAATATTTGAACGCTTCTATCGTGTCGATAAAGCTAGAAGTAGAAATACTGGCGGAACTGGACTTGGGTTAGCAATAGTCAAACATATTGTAGAGCTCCATCAAGGAAAAATAGAAGTAGAAAGTGAAGTAAATGTAGGAACGACTTTCCATGTGTACTTTCCGAAGCGATAATGCATATACCCCACATAAATAGATTTGGTCTATTTATGTGGGGTATTTTGTTACGAGGGGAGAATATTGTTTATTCCTACAGAATTGATAAGAATGGCAATGGAAATTATTCGAATGATACCTGATTAAGGTTAATTTCTATATAGAAGTTCGCTTCATCTTCCCATCCTTAGTCGATCTTTCCTCTCTTTAACCAAAACAGACGATTATAATGATAGGATAAAGAAAGCTTGAAGCACTCGTTTTTCATCTCACTTCTGCTCTAATAAAACTCTAATATTTATTCAAATTTTTTACGTGTCCTAGCTTAAATGGTAAAATAGATTAAAAGTGTGATACGGACAAGGAGGAATACCAATGACAAAGAAATTGGTTTTAATAGATGGAAATAGTATTATTTACCGTGCTTTTTTTGCATTACCACTGTTGAATAATGATAAAGGTGTATACACCAATGCAGTATATGGATTTACAACAATGTTACTTCGTATCTTAGAGGAAAAGAAACCAACCCATATGCTTGTTGCGTTTGATGCTGGTAAAACGACCTTTAGACATAGCACGTATAAGGAATATAAGGGGGGGCGTCAGAAGACACCACCAGAGCTTTCTGAACAATTTCCACTAGTGAAGGAATTACTTAATGCATTTCAGATTCGTCATTATGAGCTAAATCAATATGAAGCAGACGATATTATTGGAACAATGGCTAAGCAAGCAAAAGAACAGAACTTTGATGTAGAAGTTATTTCAGGTGACAAGGATATGCTTCAGTTAGTATCCGATAAGGTTACGGTTAATGTTACGAAAAAAGGAATATCTGATGTAGAAGCGTATACACCGCAATATCTATTCGAGAAAATGGAGATAACACCAGAGCAAATTATTGAATTAAAATCACTAATGGGTGATAACTCCGATAATATTCCAGGAGTTCCTGGTGTAGGGGAAAAAACAGCAACCAAACTATTAAAGCAATATAAAACACTGGATAATTTATATGAGCATCTAGATGAGGTTAGTGGGAAGAAATTGAAGGAGAACCTAACAAACCATAAAGAGGATGCTTTCATGAGTAGAGAGCTCGCTACCATTAATTGTGATTCACCAATAGAAGTATCGATTAATGATTTGTCCTACGAAGGTTATCCGAATCAAGAGGTGGCTAATTTATTCAAGGATTTAGGATTCCAGTCCCTATTAAATCGAGTTGGTTCAGAAGATATAGTAGAAGAAACGGAAGAAGAACTGGAAGAACTAAGCTATACGATTGTAAAAGAGATTACTTCGGACATGTTTACCGGTGAAGAGGCGTTAGTAATTGAAATGCTTAGCGATAGTTACCATACAGCACCAATAGAAGGAATTGGCATAATCAATCAGGAAAAGGCTTATTTTATACCAACTAATGTAGCAATAGAGTCAGAGGAATTTAAAAAATGGGCAGAAAATCCAGCTAATCAGAAAGTTGTATTTGATGCCAAACAATCTGTAGTTTCTTTATTAAAGAATGGGATTCATCTAAAGGGAGTTAGATTTGATGTACTGCTTGCATCCTATCTTCTAAATCCTGCTGAAAATAATCATGATATTCCGGCTATTGCGCATAGATGGGGATTCAAGTCTGTTCGATTTGATGAAGAGGTATATGGTAAAGGTGCAAAGATGAAGATTCCAGAGCAAGAGGCGCTCGCAGAACATATTGCACGTAAAACCAATGTGCTAATAAAGCTTGAGGAAAAGATGGAAGAAGAACTACGTGAACATGAGCTTTATTCCTTACTCAAAGAATTGGAGATGCCATTAGCATTAATTTTAGCGGAAATGGAGCATACCGGAGTACTGGTTGATGTTGCAAGATTAGAGGAAATGGGGACAGAATTGAAGCAACGATTAGCGGAGGTAGAACAGGAGATATACGAATTAGCTGGAGAGAAATTCAACATTAATTCTCCAAAACAGCTCGGACCAATCCTCTTCGAAAAACTTGGATTACCTGTTATTAAAAAAACGAAAACCGGCTACTCTACTGCAGCAGACGTGTTAGAGCAGTTAGAGCCTCAACACGAAATTGTTTCAAAAATACTGCTTTATCGCCAATTAGGTAAGCTTCAATCTACGTATATTGAAGGGTTACTAAAGGTAGTCGATAAGAAAACGAGTAAAATCCATACCCGTTATAATCAAGCATTAACACAAACTGGGCGTCTAAGCTCCATTGATCCCAATCTACAAAATATCCCAATCCGTATTGAAGAGGGACGCAAAATTAGACAAGCATTTGTTCCTTCTAAAAGGGATTGGATTATGTTTGCGGCGGATTACTCACAAATTGAATTACGTGTACTAGCCCATATTGCGAAGGATGAAAAATTGATTGCTGCATTTAAAAATGGTGAAGATATTCATACACAGACAGCGATGGAAGTATTCCATGTGGAAAGAGATGACGTAACTTCTAATATGCGCAGACAGGCCAAGGCCGTTAATTTCGGAATTGTCTATGGTATTAGTGATTTCGGGCTTTCTCAGAGTCTAGGAATAACTCGTAAAGAAGCGAAGCAATTCATCGAACGTTATTTGGAAAGCTATCCAGGAGTCAAAGCCTATATGGATGACATTGTACAGGATGCAAAGCATAAAGGCTATGTGACAACATTGATGAATCGTAGAAGATATTTACCTGAGATTACGAGTAGAAACTTTAATTTAAGGAGTTTTGCAGAAAGGACGGCTATGAATACGCCGATCCAAGGTACTGCAGCCGATATTATTAAAAAAGCAATGATTGATTTGCGTGAAAAACTACAAGAAGAAAAGATGCAAGCACGCATGCTACTTCAAGTTCACGATGAATTAATTTTAGAAGCACCAAGAGAAGAACTTGAGAAACTGAAAGAAATTGTTCCAGCTATGATGGAGAATACGGTCGAGTTAAAAGTTCCTTTAAAGGCAGACTATTCTTATGGTGATAGTTGGTATGATGCAAAATAAGGAGAAATTGGAATGCCAGAGTTACCAGAAGTAGAGACAATACGTAACACATTAAAACGATTTGTATTAAATCGTACGATAGAGGATGTAAAGGTTTATTGGGGAAAGATTATCAAGAAACCAGATGATGTGGAACATTTTAAACAGCTTTTAATTGGACAAACCATTCATGACATAAAACGGAAAGGTAAGTTTCTGTTATTTGAATTAGGTGATTATACACTAATTTCCCATTTGAGAATGGAAGGGAAATATAGTGTACACTACAAGGATGAACCCTTGAAAAAGCATACCCATGTCATCTTTTCATTCACTACTGAGGAAGAACTAAGGTATAATGATGTTCGTAAATTTGGAACGATGCATATTGTAAAAAAAGGGGAAGAGTTACTGCAGAAGCCTTTGATTCAGCTCGGTCCTGACCCGTTTGAAAAAGCATTTTCAGCGGAGTATTTTTATAAAAAGCTAAAGGCAACGAACCGTTCTATTAAGTCTGTATTATTGGATCAGACGATTGTAGCAGGGTTAGGTAATATTTATGTGGATGAGACATTATTTAAAGCGAGAATTCATCCGTTAAAAAAAGCAAATAAATTAACAAAAAAAGAAGTACAAGAAATTCGCAAACAAGCCATAAGTACTTTAGAAGAAGCGGTAGCACAAGGTGGGACAACCATTCGTTCCTATGTAAATAGTCAGGGAGAAATGGGGATGTTCCAACAGGAATTATCTGTTTATGGTCAAGAAAATAAGGCATGTCCGACTTGTGATAAACCAATTACCAAAATGAAGGTTGGCGGTCGTGGGACACATGTTTGCTTGAATTGTCAAAAGCTCTAAAGGAGAATTTACTATGTCTATTGTTATTGGATTAACAGGAAGTATCGCTAGTGGAAAGAGTGCGGTTGCTGCTATGTTTAAGGAACTACTAATTCCAGTAATTGATGCAGACCAAATTGCAAGGGATGTAGTAGAACCGGGGGAATCTGCTTTACAAGCTATCGTAAATGAATTTGGTCATGACATCCTACTACCAGATGGTACCCTTGATCGAAAGAAATTAGGAGCCATTATCTTTTCCGATACGGATAAACGTGCTAAATTAAACGCTATTGTACATCCAGCTGTCAGGAAACGAATGCTAGAACAGAAGGAGCATCTTTTGGAGAACGGTGCAAAATGTGTTGTCATGGACATTCCATTATTATTTGAAAGTAAATTAACCCATATGGTGGATAAAACACTAGTTGTCTATGTAGATGAGGATGTTCAACTACAAAGACTTGTGAAACGAGATAATTCCCAGAAAGAAGAGGCATTACAGCGGATTCAGTCACAAATTCCATTAAAGGAAAAGGTAAAGCTGGCTGATGCAGTCATTGATAACAATGGGACGTTAGAACATACATTGGAACAGCTGCAAGATGTTCTGAATCAATGGGGAATACCATTCTAATAAAAACTCAAAGGAGATAAAAATCCTTTGAGTTTTTTTATGTATATGCTTCCATTTTTAATCAAATGTGTTATACTATATTTGGATTTTGAAGTATATAGTATATCATAATCAGGAGGACTAATAATGGGTAAAACTCGAATTGCTATTAGTGGATTAGGAAGAATTGGGAGAATGGTATTTAGGCAAGCCATTACTGATCCAAATTTAGAGGTTGTAGCGGTTAATGCTAGCTATCCTCCAGAAACATTAGCACATTTAATTAAGTATGATAGTGTCCATGGACCGTTTAATGAAGATGTAAAAGCAGTTCAAGATGGACTTGAAGTATACGGAAAACGAATTGAACTGGTTAATTTCAGAGAACCGGATAAATTACCTTGGGCTAAATTAGAGATTGACGTTGTTATTGATGCGACTGGGAAATTCAAGACAAAAAAAGATGCAGGCTTACATTTAGATGCTGGAGCTAAAAAAGTTGTCATTACAGCACCAGGTAAACAGGTAGATAAAACCATTGTAATGGGGGTAAACCATCATGATTATGATGAATATCATGATGATGTGATCTCGAATGCATCATGTACAACAAACTGTTTGGCCCCTGTGGTGAAAGTGTTAGACGAAAACTTTAAGATTAAGAATGGATTAATGACGACCGTTCATGCCTTTACGAATGACCAAAAAAACCTAGATAATCCACATAAGGATCTTCGTCGTGCACGAGGATGTACACAATCCATAATCCCAACTTCAACAGGTGCTGCTAAAGCATTAGGTGAAGTATTACCACATCTTAAAGGGAAATTACATGGTATGGCACTGCGAGTTCCTACTCCGAATGTGTCGTTAGTCGATTTAGTAGTGGATGTAGAAGAACCTGTTACAACCGAAATCGTAAATCAAGTATTCCGCAATGCTGCTACGAATGAATTAGCAGGAATAATTCAATATAGTGATCAACCATTAGTATCGATTGACTATACGACTTCTGATTATTCAGCAATCATTGATGGGTTATCCACCATGGTAATGGAGGATAATAAAATAAAAGTATTAGCATGGTATGACAATGAATGGGGTTATTCCGCACGAGTCATTGACCTTGTTAACTATGTTGGAAGCTTTATAAAAGCGAAAAATGTATCCGTTTCCTAAATCAATATATTTATGATTAGGAGCTAGGCCATGGCCTAGCTCTATTTGTATGATGACATTATCTTCCGCTTTCAAAGAGGACGAGAATAATAGCCGAGTAATGAGTATGTAGAGGGTGTTCTAATATATTTTTACTAGGGTTAATCTATAAAACATGTTAAAATAAATAGAGTTATAGTATATGGAAACAGAAAAACTAGGAGTGAAAAGCATGTCTTTTGGTAAGAAATTATCACGTTTTTTTTATAATCGAGCTGAAACATCAGATAAACATTGGGATAAGGAATTACAAACCCATTATTATAAAACAACTAAAGACAAAGGGCTTGCTGCATTACAAGATTTAGTTAAACGTTCGAATAAATTCGAGATTAATTCTGTTTCTACTGAGCATGGTGAAATTAGCTTTCATATCGCAAAAGGCAAAAAAGCGTTTATTATTGCAACGGTTATTATGGTACGTCCATATCAAACTGCTATTGATTTTACAGTTTCAACGGAGTCAGCATTACCATTTGACTTCGGCTATAGCTCAAAAGTAATCAAGCAATTATATGAGAATTTAAATAAAGAATTACCATTAATAGATAAAAATTAGATTTTACTGTTAGATGAATGGGGTTTATTAAATGAGATGTTCAAATTGCCAGAATAAGAATACAAAAGTACTGGATTCGCGGCCAATTGAGGAAGGACGTTCTATTCGTAGAAGACGTGAATGTGAGAAATGTGGTTATCGTTTTACAACCTTTGAGCGAATTGAGGAAGTGCCACTTATTGTCGTGAAAAAGGATGGTAATAGACAAGAATTTAGTCGTGAAAAACTAGTTCGTGGGTTAATCAGAGCGTGTGAAAAGAGACCCGTTTCCATTGAACAAATAGAATCGATTGCTTTTGATGTGGAAAAAGCATTAAGGAATACTGGTGCATCTGAAATCGATAGTGAAGAAGTAGGCGAAATGGTAATGGAACGACTATCAACTGTTGATGATGTCGCTTATGTACGATTTGCATCGGTATATCGACAATTTAAAGATATAAATGTTTTCCTTGATGAATTAAAAGATTTAATTCAATCGGATAAAAAGAATTCATAAATGATAGTCAAAACTGTAGAAAGAAGGGTTAAGATGAACATAGGAAAAATATTGCCTGTAGATGGTTATACGGTTGATTTACAAGGTAATTTACCTGTCGATTACACGAAGTCATTAACCCATCTTTATCAACCATTATTAGGTATGAAGGCAGTAATGTTATATCAAACACTTTTACATGAGATAGATTTTCAGGAAGAAGTACCGATTCAAACACACCACACCTTAATGAATTATCTAAATATATCACTTGTTGAGATGTATGAGGAACGACTTAAATTAGAAGGTATAGGTTTGTTAAGAACGTTTGAAGAAGTGACAACGGAGCAGACTGTATTTCACTATATACTTCAAAATCCATTCTCACCTTCTGATTTTTTCCGTGATGCTATGCTTTCTCAGCTTTTATATCATCATGTTGGGAAAGATAAATATACACTTTTAAAATCTCGTTTTATTGGAAAGCAAGATCAACCAAGTGGGAGAAATATAACCGCTTCATTCGGTGATGTCTTTGAAACCATCCATTCTGAACTTACCGTCATGCAAAATGTCAATCGAATCCCTGAAAATACAGGACCACAACTTGATTCGGTTGATTTTTCATGGGTGGAACAAATACTGAAATCAAGAATGATCCCTTATAAACGAGTATTAACTACAGAAAATAAGCGCATTATCAACCAAATGATGCATTTATATGGACTAGCAGAATATGAAGTGGAAAAATGTATTTTATGGGCATTAACAGATGAAAATAGATTAGATATTGAGGAATTTAAAGAAGCTTGCCATGATATTTTCAAAACATCTCGCAGGGAAGCGGCTGTTCAATTAGCTGCAAAAGTTCCGGAACAACCACAAGTAGAATCCACTACTCCAAAGCAGCCAATGTCTAAGGAAGAACAACTCATTCAACAATTAGAGACAATATCACCAAAGCAATTACTAGAAGATTTATCAAGTGGTAATTATGCATCAGAGCAGGATCTAAAAGTAATTCGTGAGATTATGACAACTCAGGGATTACCATCTCCGGTAATGAATGTATTAATTCACTATGTTTTGCTCCAAACTAACATGAAGCTCTCGAAAGCATATTTAGAAAAGATCGCAAGCCACTGGTCACGAGCAAATTTGAAAACCGCTAGAGAAGCTATGATGTTTGCGAAAAAAGAAAAAGAACGTTATCGTATGTCCATAGAGAAAAAGCAACAAAACTATACCAATTATAAGAAGCAAGGATCTAAGACTGAGGTCGTACCAGATTGGTTTAAAGAACGGAAGAAAAAAACGACAGAATCAAATACAGAGACAACCGTTGATTTAGAACGGGAACGGGAGGAAATAGCCTCCTTACTACAACAATACTCGAACAGTTCGAAAAAATAATCAGTACCAAGGATGATTGACACATGAAACCAGTACAATCAACATTAAAAAAATGGATGGATAGAAATGATAACTTCCAGGAGAATTATAATAGGATAAAAAATGAAGTATTAAGTGATCCGGAAATAAAGGATTTTCTATCGTTATACCCAGAATTACCACAACGTGACATAGAGAAGAATCTTATCAAGTTATATGAATATAAATCACAATCTAAACAATGTGAACATTGTGCTTCTCTAGGCGGTTGTAAAAATATGATCAAAGGCTATTCACCTATTCTTCGAGTAGAGGATAATGAAATACATTTATCCTATGAGAAGTGTCATAGCCGTATTGTCTATGAAAAAGAACAAGAGCAAAAGAATTTGATTCAGAGCTTATACATGCCAAAGGAAATTTTAGAGGCAACGATTGATGGTATTGATGATGATCCACATCGCAGTAAAGCGATTCGTGAAATTATCACATTTATCGGCCAAGTGAAAAACGGACTACCCCAAAAAGGCTTATACCTTTACGGGCCTTTTGGTGTAGGAAAAACGTATTTCCTAGGAGCTATCGCTAATGAATTGAAGAAATATAATATTTCTTCCATGCTCATTTATATGCCAGAATTTGTCCGAGAGATTAAATCTTCTATTAAAGATGATTCCATCAATGAAAAAATAGACTACTTTAAAAAAGCAGATGTGCTAATGCTAGATGATATTGGAGCAGAGACTCAATCCGCATGGTTCCGAGATGAAGTACTAGGTACCATTTTGCAATATCGAATGATGGAAAGATTACCAGTCTTTTTTACCTCTAATTATAGTATGGATCAACTAGAGGAGCATCTAGCCAAAACAAACCGTGGCGATATAGAAGCTGTAAAAGCAGGCAGAATTATGGAAAGGATTAAACAAGTAAGTAAAGAGGTACCGATCTTTGCAAGTAATAGAAGGGAACAATAGAGAAACTCGGAAATAAAAGAACTGTAAAACCGAATGATACATGATACTAGCTCAGGAGCCGGTATATGTTATTCATTCGGTTTTTTACTTATATTCGTACTGAATGATAGTGGAAAAGAAGACATAAAAGCCTGATCACCCAATTTAAAACATATTGTAACCTATGCATTTACTAAATTTTACTAGTTTTGATGGATTTATCATTTTTTAAAAAGTATGTCCATATAATGTAACAGTTTGGTTTTGGATGAGGGTGATGAGGTTATATGGACGTTTATTTTTCTTCGACTAAAGAAGTAATCAGTTTTTGTGAGCAATTATTTCATTATAACAAGAAAATTGAATTACATTGGAAAACACATGAGGATTGGGGGAATCATTTAAAAATTGACTATCAGCTTACAGAAAATGAACTAGTTGATTCCATTGCTAAATCAATGGTAGATGTGTTAGTTGATCATCGATTATCGAATATGATTCGGGAAATCATCGAGGAATACTATTATTATACAAGTGATGATGAAATTGAGAAAATTATGGACTTAGCACATTGGTTATTTTCGGGTGAAGATGATGAAAGTGTACAAGTACGGAAACAAAAGGATGATCCACTACAACTTCTCTATTCTTTAATTGTAGCGGATGTAAAAAGCTCAACAACCGTACATTTTGATTCCGTTGTGAAGTTTAGATTAAAAGTGTTTAAGGACCATATGGTTCATCTTGTCGGACTTGCGATTGACGAATACAAGCGAGAGGAAGATCACCAGGAATTTGTCAATATGCTTAGAGAATATATTGCCAAAAAGGAACCAATTTATAATGTAGTGCATATCGTACAAGGGAATACTTTTTCCTTCTTTAAGTCAGATGGCAAAAGATTTTCTAGAATGGAGTTAAAAATGCTAATGCAGAGGGAGCCACTCTATATCGTAGGCTTAGATGAGGAAGAATTGAATCTAGCCCCGTTAGTTGCCATGGCTCCGAAGAAAATAAAAATCTATGGTGACCATCCGTCTGAGCCAAAGACATTGACGGTAATCAATGTCTTTGAGGAGAGAGTAGATTTTGAACCATATCATAAATTTCCTTTTCATTTTTATTTAAAAAATCAATAACAGGACTTGATTATCCTATTAACTAGCGCTATAATGTGGATTATATTTAATATATTCATCTGTAAGGATAAGGACATGGTCATTTGATCCTGTTATGTGTAGAGAGGGAAGCCTTGTGGTGAAAGCTTCCTCATACAGCCAAATGATTACCACCTTTGAACTCTATTATCGAACCATTACGTAGTAGATAGTAGCGTATATCTGCGTTAAAGATTGAAGCCGTATTCGTTATATTTTAACTATACGGGAATTAGGGTGGAACCACGTGACCAACGCTCGTCCCTTTGCAATGTATGCAGAGGGGTGGGCGTTTTTTATATGCAACTTACATTTTCTATTTAGTTGAGATCACCGCCAGAATACCCGTTACATTTTATAGAGGTTGGGACAAAAACTATAACAAAGGTAATAAAAAGCGAACAATCAACACATTAGCCCCGGAAATATACGGAGACTCCTGTGGGAGGAAAGGGCACGGTTGAGACCCCCGGGGAGCGTTAGCTCTGAGGAGGCTCACCAGCCGCCCACGAGCCGCAAGTATATTTCCGGGGCGGGGTCCTTGCTCATCATTCGGTTTTTGCTTTAAGGTAATTTTTTGTCCCAGCCACTCCTCTAGGATTTCAACTTAATTGTAGTGGTTGTGTTTTGGCTATGTAGAGCATGCACATGGTAATATTTGCTTCGCTCTAGTTACAAGTTTAAAAAAGATAAGGAGTGTTATTCATGTCAGAAATTACTATCGTTTTCCCTGATGGAGCAGAAAAAGCGTTCCCTCAAGGAACTACTGGGGAAGATATTGCAGCATCTATTTCACCTGGATTAAGAAAGCAAGCATTGGCCATCAAATTGGATGGAAAGCTTTATGACTTAAAGCGTGAATTGAATGAAGGTGGAGCTATCGAAATTATTACGTATAAAAATCAAGAGGGAGTTGAAATTGCTCGTCATTCAACTGCTCATTTAATGGCTCAAGCAATTAAACGTCTATATAAAGATGTGAAGTTTGGCGTTGGTCCAGTCATTGAAGAAGGTTTTTATTACGACTTCGATATGGAAGAAAAGATAACTCCGGAAGATCTTGTAAAGATTGAAAAAGAAATGAAGCGTATTGTCGATGAAAATCTTCCAATTGAACGTGTAGAAGTTTCACGTGAAGAAGCGAAGAGAATGTTTGAAGATATTGGGGATGATCTAAAGCTAGAATTAATTGATGCTATTCCTGCTGATGAGCAAGTAACAATCTATAAGCAAGGTGAATTTTTCGACCTATGCCGTGGTATTCACGTACCATCCACTAGCAAGCTAAAAGCATTTAAGCTACTTAGCATTTCCGGTGCATACTGGAGAGGGGATAGTAATAATAAACAGCTTCAACGTATATATGGAACAGCATTTGAAAAGCCTGCTCAAGTAGAAGAATACCTACAAATTCTAGAAGAACGTAAAGAACGTGACCATCGTAAACTAGGTAAAGAGCTAGGGATCTTTACAGTTAATCAAAAAATCGGTCAAGGGCTACCACTTTGGTTACCAAAGGGTGCAACTATCCGTCGACAAATTGAGCGATATATCGTCGATTTAGAGGAACGTTTAGGGTACAATCACGTGTATACACCAGTACTGGCTAATGTAGACTTGTATAAAACAAGTGGACACTGGGATCATTACCAGGAAGACATGTTCCCTGTTATGCAAATGGATAATGAAGAATTAGTGCTTCGTCCGATGAACTGCCCACACCATATGATGATTTTCAAAAATCAACTATGGAGCTATCGTAACCTTCCAGTTCGTATTGCAGAACTTGGAACCATGCACCGCTATGAAATGTCTGGTGCTTTAGCAGGATTGCAGCGGGTACGTGCTATGACATTAAATGATGCTCATATTTTTGCACGTCCTGATCAATTGAAGGAAGAATTCATCCGAGTGGTTGAATTAATTCAACATGTGTATAAAGACTTTGGAATTGAAGATTATTACTTCCGTCTTTCTTATCGTGATCCAGAAGATAAAGAAAAATATATTGATAATGATGAGATGTGGGAAAGAACACAAAGCACGCTAAAAGAAACAATGGAAGATATGAAGCTTGATTATGTGGAAGCTGAAGGTGAAGCAGCATTTTATGGTCCAAAGCTAGACGTACAAGTAAAAACAGCACTTGGTAAGGATGAGACATTATCCACAGTACAAATTGATGTATTATTACCGGAGCGCTTTGAGCTTTCTTATATTGGAGAAGATGGTAAGGAACATCGTCCAGTGGTTATTCACCGTGGTGTAGTATCCACTATGGAACGCTTTGTTGCATTCCTATTAGAAGAATATAAAGGAGCTTTCCCAACCTGGTTAGCACCTGTTCAAGTAAAAGTAATTCCAGTATCTCCACAAGTACATCTTGACTATGCGAAGAAAGTTGCAGAGAAATTACAATATCAAGGTGTACGTGTAGAAGTGGATGAACGTGACGAGAAGATTGGCTACAAGATTCGTGAAGCCCAAACAGAGAAGATTCCATTTGCACTTGTTGTTGGGGATAAAGAAGTGGAAGAAGATGCAGTTAATGTTAGAAGATATGGAGAGCAACAATCAGAAACCATTTCATATGATAATTTTGAACAACTAATCAAAGAGGAAATTGAAAAGAAAGTGCTACGTAAGAAGAAATAACAGGAGAATTGTCTCAAATGAATTAAAATATTTTCATATATGAAGTCAGGTGAATCGTGCAGTAGATTGGGTATTGCATGATTCACCTGACGTATTCTCACGATTATTCGATAACTTGTAGGTACGAGACTTCCATTTTTCGGATAAGTAGTGTATACTAGATTATGAAATAAGGGTTGACATTTTATTCAGTTACGTGTTAATCTTTAAAAGTTGAATAAAATTAAATGATCTTGATGACAAGTAGAAGCACCCGCTTCTCACCTGCTCGACGCGTAAGTAGTTGACTGGTTTACATCTTTTATGAACGATTAAAAGACATGTGGGTGCATTCGTGTGCCCACATTTTTGTTTGATTAGAGCTTGTCAGGTAATGGATCAGACCCGATTATAATTTGGAGGTGGCTGGCTATTAGCAAAGATATGAACGTTAATGAAAAAATTCGTGCGAAAGAAGTACGATTAATTGATTCAAACGGTGATCAACTTGGAGTGAAATCACGTCAAGAAGCATTGGAACTTGCCCAAAAAGCTAATTTAGATTTAGTTTTAGTGGCACCTAATGCAAAACCACCCGTTGCAAGAATCATGAACTATGGGAAATTCCGTTATGAGCAACAAAAGAAAGAAAAAGAGGCTCGTAAAAATCAAAAAATTATTAACGTTAAAGAGGTACGCTTTACACCGGGAATCGGCGAACATGATTTTAATACGAAATTAAAAAATGCTCGTAAATTCTTAGAAAAAGGTGATAAAGTAAAAGCTGCTGTTCGTTTCCGCGGACGCGCAATTACTCACAAGGAGCTAGGTCAAGAGGTATTAGATCGCTTTGCAGAAGCGGTGAAGGATATCGCAACAGTGGAATCTAAGCCTAAAATGGAAGGCCGTAATATGTTCATGATGCTTGCTCCAAACAATGAAAAATAATAAGCATTTAAGCATTCGAGGAGGAAATCAACATGCCAAAAATGAAAACCCACAAAGGGTCTGCTAAACGTTTCAAAAAAACTGGTTCTGGAAAAGTTAAAAGATCACATGCATACACAAGCCATATGTTTGCACACAAATCTCAAAAACAAAAACGTAAGTTACGTAAAGGTGCACTAGTTTCTTCTGGTGACTTCAAGCGTATCAAAGCAATGCTTCCTAAATAAGGAGTATTTATACAGTATCAAGCAATCATTAAACTAAACTAAATGGACATACAATGTATCGTATTAGGAGGGAATTACTATGCCACGTGTTAAAGGTGGAACAGTTACGCGCGCACGTCGTAAACGCGTACTTAAATTAGCTAAAGGTTACTACGGTTCTAAGAGAACTCTATTTAAAACTGCAAAACAACAAGTAATGAAATCAGGTCAATATGCTTACCGTGACCGTAAAAATAAAAAGCGTGAATTCCGTAAGCTTTGGATCGCACGTATCAATGCAGCAGCACGTATGAATGATCTTTCTTATAACAAATTAATGCATGGTTTAAAACTAGCAGGTATTGAAATCAACCGTAAAATGTTGTCTGAACTTGCTATCAATGATGAGCAAGCATTCGCTCAACTAGCTGAAAAAGCTAAAACTGCATTAAACAACTAAGATGAGGTGATGAGGGGGATTCCCCCTCTTACCTCATTTTTTTATGGGTATATAATGGGATGTTATGTGCAGTATTTTGGATAAAAGAATTCTCACCTTATGAAAGGAGAATGACTGAATGGAAATAGTATTTTACATAGGGTTTGCTAATCTTCTTGGCTTTGCATTAATGGGAATGGATAAGAAAAAGGCAAGAAACCGTGAATATCGAATTCCTGAACGAACCCTTTGGGGAGTAGCAATTTTAGGTGGAGCAATAGGAGCTTATATTGGAATGAATACTTTCCGTCACAAAACCAAGCATAATTCCTTTCGTATCGGGATGCCTTTATTAATTTTAGTTCATGTTGGACTAATTAGTTATTTTTTCATGTCATAATAGCTCGTCTCTTGTCATATACATGTACCATTAGTGAGGTAAGGATGTCTTTCTGATCTCTTATAGAAGGAGGCTGCTTATGGAATTATTTGGACAATATATGATGGCTATTGTACAAACAGGTGGATTATTTGCTCCATTTTTATTTATTATCGTGCATTTAATCCGTCCTATGTTTTTTCTACCGGTAGTGTTTATTTGTGTCTCAGGTGGAATACTGTTTGGCGTCTTTGCTGGTACGATATATTCGATTATCGGTATTACCTTATCTAGTATGCTATTCTATATTCTTATTCAATGGATGCCCAAAATGTCGGAGCGACTACTGCGAATGAAGAAAAGGCTAATCGGTAAGCACACGGAATTAACCGTTTCACAAATTTCCTTATTACGTCTTATTCCATTTATTCACTTTCATTTATTGTCGTTATGCTTGCTTGAAATAACATCTGGTTTTAAAGATTATATGAAAGCTTCTATGATTACGAACATACCACTTGCATTAGTATATACTTCCATCGGTGGTTGGTTATCTAATTTATCCCCTTTGCATATCCTCCTATCCTTAGCGGCATTGCTCCTCTTGATTTATGCACTAAGAAGAAAAGAAATCGTCATAAAATGGGAAGATTTCTTTCAAACGAGTACACAACATTAAAAGGCTAAAGGGGAGTCACCAATCCCCTTTAGCCTTTTTAAAATTAAAAAATATAAAATCAAATCGGTCAAGCTCCGTTCGCTGTCTTTCCAATATCTCTTATGACTATTTTTATTTTGAAACTAACAACTTATTAATCGGATGCTTCCAGCTAATTTTTGCATGTGGGTAGCGGATTAGTAATTCTTTTTCAAGGAAATAAATATCATCCCGTGATAAGCCCTGTAATTCAAGTGGGTTGGTTACGGTTACATGAATATCTACAATCTCAAAGGATTCTTCCGTTGCACCTACATACTTTTCCCCCTCAAATTGACAGCCCTTATACACAAACCGAATATTCTTCTTACTATTGTGCTGCTCATCTAAGAAATAAAATCCTTTTGTTTCTTTTGCATTCTTTAATAGCCTATCTGGATTGCGAAAGTATTGTATAATGGAGTAGATAAGCAATATGACAGCCGCTATAATAAGAATGCGAAACAGATATACAATCATGACCATCGTCTCCTCGGGTTTGGTTATTATATTGCTATACGTAATGGAAGTAAACAAGGTTTCAATATTTATGTGAAAAAGATGTTACAAAATACAAAGGAGAATGAAAATGAACTGGGATATACTATTTAATATGCAAAAACAATTGGATTCGTATATTGAAGAAAATCATAATTTACAGGATAGAGACTTATTTCAAGACAAGTATCTTGCTTTATTAGTGGAATTAGGCGAACTTGCTAATGAAACGAGATGCTTTAAATTTTGGAGTAATAAATCACGAAGCTCTCTTGATGTAATTCTTGAGGAATATGTAGATGGAATCCATTTTATATTATCATTAGGTATTGTTAAGGGTCACACGTTTACATTAGTTAACTTGGGAAGCACGGAACTTACGGAAACGGAATTGTTTAATAAAGTATTTGAACATTGTGTTGTGTTTAAAAATAATCCTAATCAGGAAAACTATACTCGTTTGTTTGAAAGTTATTTAGTTTTAGGACGAAAACTCGGATTTAAAGAAGAAGATGTTTATCAAGCTTATATAAAGAAAAATGAAGTGAATTATCAACGTCAAAATAGTGGCTATTAATATCCAAATTTTACATTTCACGTTATACTAAAAAGTAAATAATATTGGAGGTATACATATGGCTAATTTAGATGAAACATTATCTATGCTAAAAGATTTAACAGAAGCTAAAGGGATCTCTGGTAATGAAAAAGAAGCAAGGGATGTTATGGAAAAATACATTACCCCTTATGCAGATGAGGTTTTCACCGATAATATTGGTAGCTTAATTGCCAAAAAGATCGGAGATGAAAAAGGGCCAAAGATTATGGTTGCTGGTCACTTAGATGAAATTGGCTTTATGGTCACTAGAATCGATGATAAAGGATTTGTATATTTTCAAACAATTGGCGGTTGGTGGAGTCAGGTTATGTTGTCTCAACGTGTTACGATTGTAACCTCAAAAGGCGATGTGACCGGTGTAATTGGTTCCAAACCTCCACATATCCTCTCTGCAGCAGAGCGGAAGAAGCCTGTTGAAATTAAAGATATGTTCATTGATATTGGTGCAACTAGTAAGGCAGAGGCAGCAGAGTTTGGCGTGAAACCTGGTGATTCAGTAGTTCCTTATTTTGAATTCACACCAATGAAAAATGAAAAGCTATTATTAGCAAAAGCGTGGGATAACCGAATTGGTTGTGCGATTGCTATTGAAGTATTAAAGCAATTACAAGATGAAGACCATCCTAATGTTGTTTATGGAGTAGGTACTGTACAAGAAGAGGTTGGTTTACGTGGTGCGAAAACGGCTGCACATGCTATTCAACCAGACATTGGTTTCGGTGTTGATGTTGGCATAGCGGGGGATACTCCTGGTATTAAAGAACAGGATGCAGATAGTAAAATCGGAGATGGACCACAGCTTGTACTGTATGATGCATCCATGATTTCTCATAAAGGTGTTCGGGACTTAGTTGTACAGACTGCGGAAGAGAATAATATACCGTTCCAGTATGCTTCTATTGCTGGTGGTGGAACGGATTCTGGTTCAATTCACTTAACGGCTAATGGTGTACCATCCTTGTCCATCACAATCGCAACTCGTTACATTCATTCTCATGCAGCTATTCTACACCGTGATGATTTTGAGAATGCGGTTAAGCTAATAGTTGCGGTAATTAAAAAACTTGATCGTGAAACAGTTAAGGAAATTTTCCTAGCTTAACTAAGTAGTCGCATAGTAGAAACTGTTCTACTATGCGATTATTTGTATTACCTATTTCCGAGTTGAATTAGTAATGATGTATAATAGAGGTAGACGATAAGAAAGTTGAGTTAGAGGGAGAAATGTATTTTGCAATCATGTGAGAAATGCCATACGAGATTTAAATGGAGTGAAATCTACAACTCTAATTGGATGTTAGGGGATAAAAATGGAACCATCACTTGTAGGGAATGTGGAACAAAACATCATATAAAAGAAAATTCCAAGCTACTAAGGATGTTAATTATTATTCCGTTAGTTATGATTTGTTATAAATTTACGGAACAATTAACGGATAAATCCTTTCTTTTTTATGCATTATTTATTTTTATTACTATCTGCATGTATATGATAGTAGCTACTGTTTTTCCACTTTTCTTGAAATTCCAACCCGAGAAAACGATACGAAAATAACAAGGTAGCTTGCTATGGAGGGGTTCTATGATTCAAGGCAAAGAAACACTTGAAGAAAGAAATGAGCGAATCAGACAAGAGGAAATGAAGACAAGCTCTACTGCTAATCTAAATGACTCCTTAACTAGAGGTTCAAATGGAAATCTTGTTGATCTAATAAGTGGCCTTGGCTGGAAAGGTATTGGTATTCTATTACTAGTCTTGTGTATAGGATTTATAATCTATACGGTGATTTTTCGTTAAGCTGTAAAAGTAGCAATTCGGTAATGAAGCATTTTCCATTAAGGAGAATGCTTTTTTTGTGCTAAAGCCATAAAAAAGGATTAGTGATAAACAATATATTTTTATTGTAATACGATAAATATTATTCTAATATGAACATAAGGAGAGGTTTGATATCGGGAAAAGATTCATAAAAACCTAAGTTTCAAACCTAGACCCTATTCAAGAATGGAGGAGAGGTTTTAATTTGAGTATATCGATTGAGCTGAAGAAAATGATAAATGGAAGAATGGTTAGAGCAACCAAACAACTCGTTCATTTTGGCTGGGCGCAAGCTTTATCTTGTTTATTTCCAGTGGTAATATTTGCTTCGTTAGCAATTACACAAATGATTGATCTACCATTAATGGCAAGGTATGACTGGCTATTCATAATTTGTCTTCTCATGCAAGGCTTGATGATATGGTTTGGTCTTGAAACAAAAGATGAACTGAAAGTAATCACGTTATTCCACTTGATTGGACTTATTCTGGAGATTTTCAAGGTTCAAATGGGTTCTTGGTCTTATCCGGAGGAAGGGTTATTTAAACTATTTGGCGTTCCTTTATTTAGCGGATTTATGTATGCAAGCGTAGCGAGTTATCTTTGTCAGGCGTGGCGCAGATTAAAGATAGTACTTGTTCAGTGGCCCCCATTTATAGCTGTTGTTCCACTTGCAGTCGGAATCTATTTGAATTTCTTTACTCATCATTTTTGGATGGATGTACGCTGGATCATATCCGTTCTTGTAATAGTAGTATTTTGGCGGTCTTGGGTTACATACGAAGTGAATGGAACACAATATCGAATGCCGATTGCCTTATCATTTGTACTAATTGGATTTTTCATTTGGGTCGCAGAAAATATTGCTACATTTTTTGGTGCTTGGGAATATCCAAACCAGGTGGATGCGTGGAGTCTCGTTCATCTTGGAAAGGTGAGTTCATGGTTATTGTTAGTGATTGTAAGTTTTCTTATAGTAGCAACATTAAAGTTAGTAAAGGGAAAGCATTAGTATACTAGGAGTCTCCATAAAATAAAACGAATATAATTATAACTTTAATGATAATAGTAGATGGTAAATAAAATATAGAGATCAATTTAAACCAGGTGCTTATCAAGAAGTAATGGTATACGATATTCTTAAACAAAACTGCTATAACATAATACCTAGAATTACTATGTATAAAGACCAATTCTTTTGTGGACATGGGGAAAGAATGAATTTATTGAATGTTAATCATGACTCTAAACTGGCATATATGGGCTAAGTGAGATACGTATAATTTCATTACTTACTATCAACTTTAAGCTTCATTTTGCCATGCAAGTATGGAAAGAATCATTTAACTTATCTAAATAAAATACAATTTTTCCATGTTCTAAGAATATAACATGATACACTATATATGGGTAACAAATAAATACAACGTGATAATTCGAAGGAGATGGTTAACGTAGTAACTTTAACCGTCAAATTACTCAGGGACTAGGGGACGAATGCCAACGTCAGTGATATTAATCATACACCTACTGGTGGAAGGTGGAGTAACATCTGTCTTACAGTGACTGGTACAAAGGAAACTAAAGCCAGTTATGGTTCGGATATACAGATGAAATAGGCTGTATGGAAGCTGGAATCAGAAGTAATCGCTATCTCTAAAGGAAGGCGGTGAATGGGTCACTAGTTTAATAAAGCCTGAGACTTATGAATGTAAGGAAAGGAAACGGAACCCTGCCTCCATAGATTTGATTAAAATCTAGGAGGTAAAGTTCTTGAGTAAAAAGAGTGAAAATACAGGATTCCAATGTGAACGTTGTGGTGCGTCGGTACTACCACTTACAAATGGTAGTTTCCGAAATCACTGTCCATATTGCTTATATTCCAAACATCTTGATGAAAATCCTGGTGATAGAAGTAGTTTATGCCATGGTTTAATGGAACCAATTGAATTAACTTATCATACTAAAAAAGGTTATCAAATTGTTCATCGATGTTGTTCTTGTTATAAAGTGCAAAAAAATGTTGTTGCCACAAATACCGTGCAAGAAGATAATTTTTTTCTATTATTAACGAAGTAAACTAAATAAAACACGGCATGTATTTATTTGTTACCCCAAGCTACCTAAAGTAGTGTTATTAGGAGGACTTGCATGAGTCAGTTTAAAGCAGATTATCTTAACGTTATCCTAGCGCAATTTCAGCATTTTAAAGAACGAGCAGAAATGGGATTTCAGCAATTATCGGAGGATGATTTCCATTGGAAACCAAATGGTCAATCTAACAGTATTGCGATAATAATCAAGCATTTAAGTGGGAATATGCATTCCAGATGGGTTGATTTTCTGACGACAGATGGAGAAAAAGAGTATCGAGATAGAGACTCGGAATTTATTGATACATATGTATCTAAAGCACATCTCATGAAAATATGGGAGGATGGCTGGAAGTTACTATTTCATACAATTGAAAATTTAACAGAAGAAGATTTAGATAAAACAGTCACCTTAAGAGAGAAGCCACTAAGTGTATTACAGGCCATTCAAACTGAAATAGCCCATATTAGTTATCATGTAGGACAGATTCTATATATTGGGAAGCAAATCAAAGATAAAGATTGGACTATTTTAAGTATACCTACAAAAGATTCCAATCAAGGAGGGGGACTGAAATGATTGTTATTGAAACCGAGAGACTATATTTAAGGGAATTAGTGAACGATGATCTTGAATCGCTAGAATTGGTGCTTTCTGACCCAGAATCCATGCAATATTATCCTGAGCCATTTAATCGAAAACAGGTTGAAGGCTGGATCCAATGGAATATTGAAAATTATAAGAAGTATAGTCATGGTTTATGGGCAGTGGTGTTAAAAGAAGGAAATCAATTTATTGGGGATTGTGGTATTACCATGCAAAATATTGATGAAGAACGATTACCTGAAATTGGTTTCCATATTATTAAGGACTTTTGGAATAAAGGGTATGCAACAGAAGCAGCACGAGCGTGTATGCAGTATGCCTTTACCACATTAAATTTTCCTGCTATATACTCCTATACTACCATTGAAAATATTCCATCTCAGAAAGTAGCGGAGAAGATTGGAATGAAGAAATATAAAGAATTTGATAAGAATGGGGTAAAACAATTGGCACAAGTAGCATATAACCCTAGTATTTGATTCTATTTAACAGGCAGCACCATCTGTTCTATTGGGACATACCTCTTTGTTCAAGGCATATAGTATGGTAAGACCATATTATAAATGAGGGGATCCAATTGAATGGATGGTTAAAAGTGTTCATTAGATTCATAGAATGTGTGATAATTCTTGCTATAGGGTTATGGGTGACGAACTCTATTTTAAAACCTATGTATGAGCAATATGGTATCATGCTTCTTGGTAATGTTTGGGTAAATTGGTTTGGTGTATCTTATCTATTATTGTTTGGTATTCTTTACTATTAGGTCTATCCCTTGTGAAGGAAAATAACTTTTATAAACAACGGATTAACTCTGGCATTTTCTGGGTTCTATGTATTGGAACTATTTATGTGGTATTTGTCCCTTTTGTAAAGGGGGAGAATCCGTTTTGAGGTACGAGAGTTTCTTGAAAAATCGGGAACCCTACTTAACTCTTATCTCATAGAACACAGGTAATATTATAGGTAGAAATGAAGACATATCATATGAAGAAAAAGAAAGAGGATCTAGGCTATCACACCTAAGATCCTCTGTGATTTATGCTAAATATTGGTTCATTACCTTTCTTACATAATTCTGTGTTTCTTCAAATGGAGGGATTCCCTGATATTTATCGACGTTTCCAGGACCAGCATTATATGCTGCTAAAGCTAGCTCCACATTTCCGTTATAGCGATTTAACATCTCGCGTAAATACTTCGTTCCACCCTCAATATTCTGTTTTGCATCATATGGATTGACCACACCGAGACCTCTTGCTGTGGAAGGCATTAACTGCATTAATCCTTGCGCGCCCGCACTACTCTTAGCAAATTGATTATAGTTAGATTCAGTCTTAATGACAGCATGAATTAAACGCTCATCAATCCCATACTTATTGGAAGCTTCAGCGACCAAGGCGCTATAACCATTAGGAATTGGTTGTCCTTCACTAGCATCTACGGCATTCGTATTATATAGGAATGGAGACATTGTTAGTGGTAAGCTAGTTTGCTTATCAAGTATAGTGGATTCTTCTAATTTATCATCTAGTATTTGTTTAAATGCCACATCTACTACTGGTGAAAAGCTTGATAGACTATTCGTATTAGAACTTAAGATTGACATTGCCTGATATTGCATAATCAGCTGTAGTTGTCTTATATCCATTTTATCGCACCTCTATTTCACCTACTATTTTACTATAAATGTTCCATAAAATACTAGAATGAAATTACTTCTTTACCAGAATTTTTGAGAATTTCCTTATAGAATAAATCATTTCCTATACAAATTACCCGATCACAAAGATGTTTTATTTCATCCATATCATGTGAAGTATAAAGGATGATTCGATTATGTTCTTTTGCTTGTTTAAGCAAATAGGAGCCAATTTCTATTTTAGACTTTAAATCAATGCCAACAGTTGGTTCATCTAATAGTAAAATAGTTGGATCATGGATTAAGCTGATAGCAATGTTCAGCTTTCGTTTCATCCCACCAGATAGTGTTTTAACCGGTACATCCCACTTATCCAAATTCATTTCCAAGCATAACTGTCTTAATTGTTCACTTGTTTTATTTGTATAAGCGAGCTTTTCGAAAAATAACATGTTTTCTTTAACGGTAAGCTCATCCCAAATAGCTATATCCTGTGGAACATAGCCAATCTGCTTACGTATTTCTTTACGATGCTTTTTATAAGAGTAATCAAAAAGGGTAATACTCCCCTTATTTGGCTTATCGATTGTAGCTAACAACCGTAATAAAGTCGATTTACCAGCTCCATTTTCCCCGACAAGTCCGATAACTTCACCGGGCAATACGGAGAAGGAAAGGTTGTTAAGTATTTGTTTCCTGTTATAGCGTTTTGTTAAGGATTGTATATTAAGCATTGCTAACATCCTTTCGAAAAAGAGATATGAAAACTAGTATTAAACTAAAACTACTCCACAGAATGGTTGGATTGCCACTAATGAAAGCGTGGAGTGGATTAAGAACAGCAGCGAAAGGTAATTCCGGAATAAATTGATGAACCGGAATGATTGCGCCTGTTAAAATAGCTAGAACGATAACCATCAGGAGTGATATACCGTAATATCTTGCAGTCTTCCTGAAGAAGCTTGCTATACTAAAGGAAAGCATACATAGCATAAATCTAAAGCTGATCAGTACGAATATAAAATGAAGGGAAATCGCTTCATCTAATAATACTGTAAACACAGCTAAGGCCATGAAATCAAATAACAAAAATATAAGGAAATATAAGATTATCAGCTTGAAGTAGTAGCTCCATTTTGACAGGTGAATAAATGTATAGCGAGCTGAAACAGCTAATGACTTTTCTTTAATTACCCAGTCAAATAGGAATAATGAACTTAATAAACTAAAGATTGCCCAAATAGTCCATGTGTTCCATGAGATTAATGTAGGTTCAACATTGCTATTTGTTGTTCCGTAATAGGTAAACGCTGTATTCAGTAGATTTTCATCCATTTGTACTTGTATAGTCTTTTGCTGAATTTCCTCTAAAGTCCAAGGTTCTGTCACGTTATACTGTTCATTCATCTCGAGGATAAAATTCGCTGCCTTAGCACGACCTGTCTGCTCTTGTACGAGTGAAACGATTATTTCTTTAATAGGGGAGTATGCAATAGATAATTCTGTTCGATAGCTCGAGAGAATCTTATTTCGCATACCACTGTTAACAGCCTGCTCAAATCCTTCATGGATAATAAAAACACTATCAAGCTCATGTTTTTCCAATTGGTATAATGCTTCCTTTTTCGTCGTTTCATGTACTTGAACAAGCTCGGATTCTGTTATGGATTCTAGTAAGTGATGCCCTAAATCGGAATCATCCTCCATGACAATTCCAATTGGAACATTGGAATCCTCTTGAATGGTATTTGCAATCGAGATGAAAAGATAGGTTCCAAGTATTGGTAGTAGAAACCAGAAGAGCATACTGATTACTTTCTTTTTCCATAATAGAAGTCTCGTAAACAAAATATCCTTCATGACTTAACCCGCTCCTTCAGTAAAGCTAACCCGATTGTCAAAAATGCTGAAATTCCAGCTGTGAGGAGAAGCGGTATGTAATCCGCATAAACTCGCCTGTTCAAGATAATTTCCTCTAACCAGTGAAATGCCTGGTAGGAAAACAGATAAGGAATATATTCCTGCATATAAAGCGGTAAATAAATAGCTGGAATGATAGAACCACTTGCAAGTAATAAGATTCCAGTAACAATAATTTGTACAAGCAGCTGGAGCTTTTTAGAATGGACTGTCGTTTCTATCAATGCTAGCACAAATAGAAAGTTAATCGTATGTAAGCCCAGTAGAGCTATCAATCTAGCATAATTATCATGGTGAATAGATAAATCTAGTACATGTATAAATCCAAAAAATAATAACGTACCTAATATAATGCTGATCAGACATGTTATCAAGATTCTAGCGATAATTTGCTGAAGCTCCGTAACCCCATAAAGCATCATTCTCGTTTGAATTTCCTTGGACTGTTCTCTATACAGTAGCTGATAAATAGTGAAAATCCATATAGTGAAAACAAAGAACCCCGCAGCCAGGCCGAAATATTCCTGTGGAGTCGAGGTGGCATTATTGGACACGATTTGTTGGTCTAAGACATTATCCTTACTAATGGCATATAGTAAAAATTCGTTAAATTGTTCGAGTACTATCATGTTTCTTGTTTCCGTATCGATGTCTAATTGCTTGGCAAAATAATTGATAGTTAGAATATTCGCTTGGGAGGAGCTAATATGCCTAGCTGCACTATCAACTAATTCTTTTATAAGATAGCTTTCCATTTCTCTATTTGGGTTACCAACAACCGTTACAATGATGGACTCTCCACTATATAACTTATTGGTAAATTCTTCTGGAAATAGGATATAGGCTACTAATTCGTCTAGTTCTATTTTCTCTTTCGCCTCTTGCTCAGAAAACCGTTTCATATGTAAATAATCCCCTAATTGGGAGGACTCCTCTAACAATCTAATGACCATGGCGGTCTCAGTAGATTGGTCAAGATCAACTAAACCAATTTGTATTGGTTCTTCCTGTACATTCGTTATATAAGCAACCAAAATAAATGCAACTAATCCAATTAGAAAGATTGGAAAAAGCAAAAGAAGAGGAAGTGATCGCCACTTCCTCCTAAGTTGCATTAGATTATTTTTGGTGAATAACGATACAAGCTTAAGGAATTGCATTATGTTCACCTACTTCTAATACTTGTCGCCCAATGGTTCTTTCTATTCCATGGTCGTTGCTTCATTTCTACTTAAAACCCAAATCCAATAACGCTCATTAACCATTCTTCAAATTGTGGTGTGACCTCTGTTTCAAAGTATGTCATTAGCTCTTCTAGAGATAAGCTGCCGATATCTTTTACCTCTTCTTCAGTAGGTAGTGAGACATTATCTGTTACTTTAGATTCTTTATTGACCGTTAATACGATTGCGTTTGATGGTATTCCATCACCAGCAACGGTGAATTCATGATTGGATTTCATTTGATCTCCATCATATTCTGCATCACCAGACCAAATTAGATCCATTGCATAACCAGTATCATCTGATAGTGTAAATGTTCGGTTAAAATCTTTTTTACTCTTATCTACTGTTTCTTTAGATTCATAGATTATTTTTAGTGTATCGCTAGTTAATGTTAAGCTATCGTTGATTTCGCCCTTTTTATTTGACAATTCACCATCTAAGTTAATCTTATAATCAATTCCTAGCTCATCTACAAAACCTAACTCATATGCTAATGATACATCTGTATCGTTTTGGTTCAGTGTGCCATTTAGATAAAACGTAACTAGTTCCTCTTCTGTTGGACCTAATTCAATAGAAAAGTCACGTTTTACGATAATATCCTTATTAACCCAAATCGTGGAGGTGAAACCATCTGGAATCATAAAGCTATCCAGACCAGTAATAGCTTCTTGCAAAATATTTTCGTATTCTTCATCAAAGTTTGGAATTAATACATCCATACTTTCACCAAGTCTAATTGGACTGGTTCCTTGGGCTAGAATATATTCCTGTATGATTTCTTTCATGCGATCATCATCAGCCATTTTGGTAAACGTATCTTTTAAAATGTCCTTTACCTGTTTTTCAGATAGCTGGAAGGTGATTTTTTCCGTATCAACGTTATCATCACCTATTTTTACCTTTTCATTATTGGATGTAAATGCTTCATCCGGGAGCGCTTCATAAAGTCCATTAATATAATTGTCTTCTATATATTTCATGTCTTCTTCATCCAGAACGTTTTGATTAAAGAACATATCAAAATCAATTGATTCTTCTCCAGTGAATGTCATAGGGTCTGCTTGATTGAGGAGCTTACCAAAATCATCGCCTTTTAATTGCAGTATCTCATTCATAAATGGAAGCCCTAGCATCACTTTTTCAGATGTTATAAAGAAGTTAATGTCTTCAATAGAGAAATTACCAAAGCTTCCCTTTAATGAAGCCTTGCCAATCTTTTCTTTACGATCTAATTGATTTGTTATAGTAATAGTTGTGTTATTTAGTATTTGTTCAGGTGTTATATATCCTGGACTATCTGATAATTGCATATTAAGTTGTGCGGAAACCTCATAAATATCTTCAATAGGATTTTCTAATCCTTTTTCAGACCACTCCAGTTCTGATCCATATCTGTCCTCTACCTGTTTTCCCAGAAAATCTACAGTTTTCTTTTCATACAGAAAATAATTGGCTTTTGGTGATTTATCAATTAAAACAAATGCAGCTACACTTCCTCCAATTAATAATACTGCAGCTGCAATAATAATTGATAATAATTTGTTAAAGCCCTTTTTATTCTGTTTTCCATCTTGATAGTTTTCTACCATCCATATTCCCCTTTCAAAATCAAACCTAAAAAGTAAATAAAATACAACACATACATTGTATAACATCGAGAATCAAAAGAGTCAATTTATTTTCAAAACCGTATTTATTATAAAAAATGAATCGAATTACCTATAAATCAAATTGTTGTTTTAGACGTTAATAGGTCCTTTGTATTACAAATGCTAAAACTTTCCATTTCGAATTTAATGTTACTTCATCTATATGAGACAAGTATAGGTATAATGACTTAATTTAGAAAAAAATAAAAGAAGGCATCGTAGTGATACCTTCTTATGCTTTATTAACTACCTGCTGTAGCGCTTTTGACACCTTGTTCTAATGCTTCAATCATTTCTTGCTTTTCCTGTTCATTGGATTGCTGCCAAATAAGCTCAAACAGAACACCTAGCCCAGGTAGCATTTTTTCTTCTCCAGATTGAATAGCATCGACAATAGTTGCTTCTAACTGACTTTGATCATTGTCAGAGATATTGGACAGTATTGCATGACGCAGATTTAAATCCAAAAAATCACCCCTTATTTGTATTAAACTATGGATAGTTTGACCAGTTTAGGATTAAATATGTATGATAGTAAAAAGAATATGATTAGGAGAATGAATTTGTTAACATCTGTTAAAAACGATAAAGTAAAGGCTTTAAAAAAATTACATACGAAAAAAGAACGGGAGAGAACGGGAACATTCTTCATCGAAGGGTTCCATTTAATAGAAGAGGCGGTTCATAGTAATTGGAATATAAAGGAGATCATTCTACAAGACGGAGTGGAATTACCGAGTTGGGCTAATGACTATCCGATTTTAGCTGTTTCTGAAAATGTGTTTCAGCATCTTACCCAAACGAAAACACCGCAAGGAATTGCGGCAGTTGTTCAAATGAATAATGATACAGCGGTAGCAGGGGATTATGTTTTATTACTCGACCGTATTCAAGACCCAGGGAATTTAGGCACGATTATTCGTACAGCAGACGCTGCAGGATTTAGTGCCGTTATATTAGGAGAAGGGACGGTGGATATGTACAATGATAAAGTAATCCGTTCGACTCAAGGTTCTATTTTTCATATACCAGTTTTTCAAGACAATCTGACCTCTCGGATCCATGATTTGAAAACATCAGGCTTTAAAATCTGGGCAAGTGCACTCACTAATTCCAAAGATTTTCATACAGTAAAGACTACTCAAAAGGTTGCATTAATAGTAGGAAATGAAGGTTCAGGTATTCATCAGAACGTACTTGATCTAGCGGATGAAGTAGTGAAAATTCCTATTTATGGTAAAGCAGAATCACTGAATGTTAGTATTGCAGCAGGAATTCTCATGTATCATATTAAAGGATAATTCTTGCAAATAGTACGTATTATGACTATAATTTTATCTAAATATAAATAGTTAAAAGCTAAGAAAGAGCGGTTAACAGTTATACCATAGTTTTCAGGGAAGAAACGTCTTGACTGTGAACGTTTCTACTATGAACTCGTTAATCTTTCACTCTGGAGCTGACACTTGGACCTAATGATATTAGTAAAGGTGTTCCGGAATAAAATCCGTTATGATTCATCGAGTTGGGCACAGAAATTGTGTCAACAAGGGTGGTACCGCGAATTCAAGCCTCGTCCCTTCTTATAGGGATAGAAGGCTTTTTTTTATTAGCTATAGTTTTTAACTCAAAGAAAGAAAAAGAATGTTATGGACAGCGGATACGGCAGATAAACCTAAATTTAGGAGGGTAAAAACCATGCAAGAGGAATTAAAAGCCATACAAGAAGAAGCATTGGCAAAAGTAGAAGAAGCATCTGACTTAAAGGAACTTCAAGCAATCAAAGTATCATTCTTAGGAAAAAAAGGCTCGTTAACACAAGTACTCCGAGGAATGGGTAAGCTTTCACCAGAAGAGAGACCAGTAGTAGGAGAAATTGCCAACCAAGTACGGGAAGCAATCACGAATGCAATCGAAACAAAGAATACGGTTCTTGAAAATGCTGCATTAGAAGAAAAACTTCAATCAGAATCAATTGATGTTACATTACCAGGTCGTCCAGTTAAGGTTGGTGGACCACATTTATTAACAAAAGTCATTGAAGAAATAGAAGACCTATTTATTGGTATGGGTTATGAAGTACGTGAAGGCCCTGAGGTGGAAACAGATTACTTTAACTTTGAAGCGCTAAACCTACCAAAGGATCATCCGGCTAGAGATATGCAGGATTCCTTCTATATTACAAATGAATTGTTATTAAGAACCCATACGTCACCAGTTCAAGCTCGTACGATGCAGGAGTATAAGGGTGAAAAAGGATTTAAAATGATTTGTCCAGGTAGAGTATACCGTCGTGATACAGATGACGCGACACACTCGCATCAATTTACACAAATTGAAGGATTATATGTTGATAAAGATGTTAAAATGAGTGATTTAAAAGGGGTTCTCAATGTGTTTGCGAAGAAGATGTTTGGGGAAGATCGTAACATTCGCTTACGCCCGAGCTTCTTCCCATTCACAGAGCCTTCTGTAGAAATGGATATTTCATGTAAAGTATGTGATGGAAAAGGTTGTTCCGTATGTAAAGGGACAGGCTGGATTGAGATTTTAGGTGCTGGGATGGTACATCCGAATGTCTTAGAAATGGCTGGATACGATCCAAACGTATATTCAGGATTTGCGTTTGGAATGGGACCAGAACGAATTGCCATGCTGAAATATGGTGTTAATGATATTCGTCAGTTTTATTTAAATGATAGCCGATTCCTAAAACAATTCCACCAGGCTTAAGGAGGGTAAACGATGTTAGTTTCATTAAATTGGTTAAAAAATTATGTAGATATGGATGGTATTAGCCCAGAAGAGCTTGCTGAAAAAGTAACAAAATCTGGGATTGAGGTAGATCATATAGAGTATATAGCAGAAAAAAGTAATCATGTCGTAGTTGGACATGTAACAAGTTGTGAAAAACATCCAAATGCAGACAAATTAAATTTATGTCAGGTCGATGTAGGGGACGAAATATTACAAATAATTTGTGGTGCCCCAAATGTACGTCAAGGACAAAAGGTAGCTGTTGCGAAACCCGGCGCAGTATTACCTGGCAATTTCAAAATAAAAAAGGCTAAACTACGCGGTATAGAGTCCAATGGTATGATTTGCTCCCTGCAAGAGTTAGGCTTGGACGAAAAACACATACCTAAGGAATTTGCAGATGGTATTTTTGTCTTCCCAGAAGATACCCCTATTGGTGAACGTGTTGATTCATTATTGAATTTAGACGATGCGATATTAGAATTTGATTTAACACCTAATCGTGCAGACTGTTTAAGTATGCTAGGGGTTGCATATGAAGTGGGTGCTTTACTTGATAAATCAGTCAACCTTCCCCAAGATGGTGTGACTATGTCTAGTGAAAAAGCTGCTGATTCTATTTCTGTAAAAGTTGAAGATGAGGGATTAAATCCATACTACGGTGCCCTCGTTATTAAGGATGTGGAAATTAAATCCTCTCCACTTTGGATGCAAAATTACTTGTTAGCGGCAGGTATACGACCAATTAATAATGTTGTGGACATTACCAACTATGTATTGTTAGAGTATGGTCAACCATTACATGCGTTTGATTATGATCGACTCGGATCCAAGGAAATCGTTGTTCGTACTGCAATAGATGGTGAGAAAATTGTAACCCTTGATGATGTAGAACGCACGTTAACAACAGAGGACTTAGTAATCACCAATGGTAACGAACCTGTAGCGTTAGCTGGTGTTATGGGAGGAGCTAATTCAGAAGTAACAAGTGAGACAACGAACATTCTTCTAGAAGCAGCGTATTTTGATTCTGTTTCCATTCGTAAGACAGTAAAAACTACTGGACTTCGTAGTGAAGCTAGTACTCGTTATGAAAAAGGTATTGATCCAAACAGAGTAAAACAAGCTGGATTACGTGCTGCTCATTTATTAGAGCTTTATGCTGGTGGCAAAGTGCTTGATGGGGTTGTGGAATTCGATAAGCTTGATCGCTCAGAGAAAACGGTTCAGGTTCACACGGAAATGATTAACAGTCGCTTAGGTACTGAAATTTCTTCTGATGATATTGCTAAGATTCTAGAGCGATTACAATTTAACTATGAGCGTCAAGGGGATGAATTTAGCGTATTTGTACCAACACGTCGTGGTGATATTACCATCTTTGAAGATATGCTTGAGGAAGTGGCAAGAATTTACGGGTATGATAATTTACCATATACGTTGCCAACCGGAGCAGCGACAGCAGGTGGACTATCGAAGCGACAACAGCTTAGACGCGCCGTTAAACATTATTTAGAAGGTGTAGGGTTAATGGAAACTAGAACCTACTCCTTAACAAGTGAGAACTTTATTCAAAAGCTAGTTAGTCCTGAAGTGAAGGCTTTAAATCCAGAACCAATCAGCTTAGCAATGCCAATGAGTGAAGAGCATAAGTACCTACGACTTAGCCTATTACCGGAGCTTTTAAAGACAATTAGCTATAACCTAGCTAGAAATCAATCCAATCTTGCTTACTATGAAATTGGTTCCATTTTCCTTACGAATGAAAAAGAACTAACTAAGCAACCAGAAGAGCCATTACGTCTGTCCGGAGTATTGACTGGGAAATGGTTAGAACATCTATGGCAGCAAGAAAGTAAGCAGGTTGACTTCTATGTGGTTAAAGGAATCGTAGAGGGATTATTTGAACATCTAGAATTATCGTTAACTGTAGCACAAGCACAACTTGAGGATATGCATCCAGGGCGTACGGCAGTTATCTTATTAGATGGGAAAGAAATAGGATTCATGGGTCAATTACACCCAGCGCTTGAAAAAGAGCTTGATTTAAAAGAAACCTATGTATTTGATATTAATTTGGAAGCAGTACTTGATGCTCACCACCATGTCCCAAGCTATACACAAATTCCAAGATATCCATCTGTAACACGTGATATTGCATTTATCTTGGATGATGCAGTGAATGCTGGTGATGTAAAAACGACCATCGAGCAAGTAGGAGCGCCGCTTGTGAAACAAGTCCAAGTATTTGACTTATATAAAGGGGAAAACCTACCAGATGGTAAGAAATCAGTAGCATATAGCCTATTATATCTTGATCCGGAGAAAACACTAGTCGATGAAGATGTAGAAAAATCCTACCAGGCTATTATAGAAGCGGTAAATGAGAAACATCATGCATATGTAAGGTCTTAAGCGAATTTGTAAAAATAGAATATCTGTAATTTATCAAGAGGCTATAGACAAAACTAAAACAAAGGTAATAAAAACCGAACAATCAACCCATTAGCTGGTGCGGGTTTGATGCACTAATTTTCATGTTTGGTTTATCCTATGTTAGAAGTAGTTTTGTTTAAAGCCTCTTCTTTAATTCCTCCAATATGGAAAATAGTTGCTAATTCATCTGAAAATTGTGGTAGAATGAAAAATATCTAAAATTTGAAATATACTGGTGTTTGTGTGTAGGATAAGTCACAGAGAATATCGAGTGTAGGAGGATGAGCAATGGGGTATATTGAAGAACTTAGGGCGCTTGTTAGCCATCAACCATTAATTTTAGTAGGTACAGCTGTAGGGGTGCTGAATCATAATGGGGAAATATTACTTCAGAAAAGGCATGATGGTCGCTGGGGAGTTCCAGGTGGATTCTTAGAATTAGGGGAGTCTACAGAAGAAGCTGGTAGAAGAGAGGTATTAGAGGAGACTGGAATCCAATTAGGTAAACTAGAATTAGTGAATGTTATCTCTGGAAAAGAACATTTTGTCAAGCTTCCAAATGGAGATGAGTTTTATCCTGTAACCGTGGTATATATTTGCAAGGATATAACGGGTGGAGAATTAAAGGTAGACGGAGTAGAAACAGTTGATGCTAAATTCTTTAAGCTTAACGAATTACCTGATAGTTTAAATCCACTCGTCAAAAAGCTTATTTATTCATATCTGCCTAAGCAGTGATGTACATGAACCAATAATGACTTTTAAGGGAGGGGGTGCCCCGTGTTAGTGGAGAAGAAAGTTTACCTCTCAAGTAGACTGAAGCGAATATTGGAACAGGCTGAAGAAGAAGCTATGCTTTCTAAGGATAGAATTGTAAAGCCTATACATATATTTGTATCTTGCATGCAGGAAAAAGGTGGCGCATTAGGAGAGTTATGGATAAAACTAAATCTCGATTTTAAGGAATGTAGCGTGAAAGAAGAAGAAACCGAAATAAAACCGATAAAAAATGATTTTTTTAATGCGCTAATTAGTCAGGATACGGCCAATGTTTTACAGAGAGCGATAGATTATATGAAGGGCTATAATCAGATTTTCTTAAATGAAGGTCATGTGCTTAGAGCATTGATTGTAACGAAGGCATTAGATGATGTCCTCAATGAAGAAAGTAAACAGATTATCATGACACATGGCACAACTTCACGAGATATGGCTACTAATCTTGAATATTATACATTCCCATCATTGGACTCGCTAGGAATCAAAAAGGCAATTCCTGCTGATGAAAAACAGCTTGTGTCATTTGTAGAGCAGCATTTTTCCAAGGAATTGGCAGAAACAATAGGGGATGCATTTGATCATAATGAGTCTAACGTATATATTGCTGTTGATGATAGCAAAGCAATTATCGGGTTTGCTGCTTTTGATGTTTATAAACGTAAAAAGGGATATTTTGGTCCAATGGGAGTTATCCACTCCAATCGCGCAAAGGGGATAGGATATCGATTGCTCCATCATTGTTTACGAGACATGAAGGAATTAGGCTATGCCTATGCAATTATTGGTGGGGCTGGCCCAATTGAATTCTATGAAAAAGCATGTCAGGCAGTCGTCATTCCCACAGCAAGTAAATGAACAAAACAGAGGAGAACATTATGGTGAAAACAGCCTTTATAGAACAGGAAGATGTAGAAAAAGTAGCAAGGTTTATTGCTGAGCTAAATAGGTTAGAATCTTCCCACATAGGATTTTGTGGTAAAGATAGCATAGAAATTGCGGAATATATGAAGGAGGAAATCCCTTATCCTAAAAGCTTTGTTGCAGCGCAATATGAAGGTGATTTACTTGGGGTTGTAGGTATTGATCCAGATTTTGATAGTGGTGTAGGCGAGGTTTGGGGACCTTTCGTGATAGAGGAACAAAAGGGTATAGTAGATCAGATGTGGGTGAAGTTACTTGAAAACAAGCTAGCTGGCATCAATACGTTCCTGTTGTTTCCTAATAAAGAAAATAAACTGGTTCATGAGTTTGCTATCCGAAATGGTTTTTCAAAGGGAAGTGAACAGGCGATATTGATTTTTGATCGTAACGATGTTCATAGATTACAAGATTCTAATTTAATGGAATTAACCGCTGAATACCATGATGAAATGGTAGCCTTACATGATCAACTTTTCCCAGGTACATATTATAGTGGTCAACAAATTATCGATAGACTTGATGAGCGTAATAAAGTATTTATCCTAGTAGAGGATGAGGAATTATGTGGTTATGTATATGTTGAAGCAGAACCAGAATTTAGTGATGGAAGTATTGAATTTGTTGGTGTTCATCAGTCGAAAAGGAGTAAAGGGATTGGTAGTCAGTTGATAGCTGGTAGTTTGAAGTGGTTATTCACATTTGAAACAATTCCATCTATTCGACTAACTGTAAGTGCAGAAAATAAAACGGCTGTAAACTTATATCAAAAGGCCGGTTTCAGACTACAACATAGTCTTAATACGTTTAAGAAGGACAGGAAATAGGGCAGGCTAATTCCGTTTTAATATCGTAACCGGATAGACAATGAAAGGATAGGATGAAAATTCTATCCTTTTTTGTCACAAAAGTAAAGGTTTCCATGTGAAATTTAGGAATAAAGGGGTCTATCAATCGCAAGAAGGGTTATTAAAAGAAGTCTAATTGTTACTTAGGGCAGGGAATGAAAGTAACCCAATGGTGATGTTACGTTTACAAGTTTGGACAGAAGTTTAGAAGAAAGGGCTGAGACAAAAAAATATATCCTAGTAAAAACCGAATAATGGCGAGTATCGTGTATATTTGGTTTTACAGGTAATTCCTTTCGTTATGTCCCAGCCTCAAAGGATATTTCTTATGACAAATACTGCCTTGCCTTTTGCGTGTTAGCAAAATGCACCTTCGCGCATGTTTGTAGCACATCTTCTCCTTGCTCACGTATTATCCGAGCGATGGTCTGGTCAACTAGTTTTGATGCACCTTTTCTTAGTTCAATACCAACTTGCTCAGAAAGCTTGTCCATTTCCTTTACAAAGCTTGCCCTAGCAATGATGGATGCAGTAGCAACAGCTATGGAATGGCTTTCAGCTTTGGTCATGAAATAGGTCTTGTTAGGTAGCTGCCCTTTTTCTGAAGCGATATGCTTTTTATATACATTCGGTTCGCAAAATTGGTCAATCAGGATACCTTCATAGGGTGTACTTTCAATTTTGGTTAATAGTTTACGAATGGCATGATGATGAAGCATGGCTTTCATCTTACCTTGCGACCATCCCTTTTTTTGGAGGCTGTTATACTTTGGATTATGTAGGATTAGTAACGAATAAGGAATTCGCATTTGTGCGATTTCCTTTGCTAACTGGATTATTTTCTCATCGGTTAGATTTTTTGAATCTTTTACCCCAATCTCTTTTAGTAAAGAAATCTGAGAAGAGCTAATAAAAGCACTAGCAACTGTAATCGGTCCAAAGTAATCCCCTGTCCCTGCTTCATCAGATCCAATATGGGATGCGGTAAATAGTGTATCAGGTGGTGTATATAGTGTGTTGGAAGAGGACTTGTACTGTTTTGGATTCTTACTTTCTACGACATTCGATTGATCTGACCATTTATCCATTTCTTCATTTGCATGTTTCCCTTGAAAAAGTACCTTTCCAGATTTATATGCTGTAATCACCACATTGGAAGTTTTTGCACGAAAAACAGCCCCTTGTGGAGTAGTGGTTAATGATTTATGATAATATTGCTTCATCTTTTCCATTACTTCATTTGCAAGTAGTAAAACATTTTGTGACATGAAAGTTCATCCTTTCTTTTCATAATGACTATAACAAAGATTTTACGAGAAAGAAATCCATAAAATTCATGTAGGAACAGTTTCCTAATTGTCTGTCTTCATGTTAAGATAAAATATAGAAATTGCTAGAATCGTTAAATAAGGTAGGAGGGTAACCTAGTGACCCAAAAACAAGATAAAACACGTGTAACCGTTGAAATAAGAAATAGATCATATACAATTGTTGGTGATGAAGATGCTAGTCATGTTCGATTAGTGGCTAGTTTAGTGGATCAAAAAATGAGAGAAATTCATGAAATGAACCCACAGCTCGATACTGCTAGTCTTGCTGTGTTGACAGCTATAAATTCTATGAATGATTACCTAGCATTAAAAGAAGACTATGCATCATTACTAGGTTCAATTAAAAAAGAAAGAGGATAAATTACATATGATAGATTTAGTACTTATAGTGTTATTACTTTTCGGTTTCCTTGTAGGTTTGAAAAGGGGACTGATACTTCAGGCGGTGCATTTGCTAGGTTTTATAGTTGCCTTTATTGTAGCTGCCTCTTTTTATGACGACCTGTCTAAGCATTTAGAACAATTTATTCCATACCCTACGCTTACGGATGATAGTTTATGGGCTGATTTCTTAGCTGCGCTACCAATCGAAAATGCGTTTTATAATGCAATTTCCTTTGCGGTTATTTTCTTTGCAGCTAAAATTGGGTTGCAAATTTTGGCATCGATGATTGATGTGATTGCTTCATTACCAATATTGAATTCCATTAACAAAATATTTGGAGCAATTCTTGGATTTTTAGAAGTATATTTAATTCTATTTGTAATCTTATATATCATTGTACTGACTCCAGTTGGAACTATACAAGAATACGTAAATAATTCAAATGTAGCATTATTTATAGTTGAACATACACCATACTTCTCGGAAAAGATTAAAGATTTATGGTTTAACCATATTGTTGCGATGATTAATTGATAAAGAAAAGGCTAATTCATAATACTAGGATTATCATTGTATGCTAGGTACAATATAGATGATTCGTTATGAATTAGCCATGTTTTTTTAATCGGCTTTTTTTACGAATTGAACGAAAAATGTATCGAACTTGAAACAAATTTTTAAATAGGTGATAAAGATGGCTATAAATAAAAAAGACGTAATAAAATTATTAGAAACAATTGCTATATATTTAGAATTAAAAGGGGAGAATCCTTTTAAAATCTCCGCTTTTAGAAAAGCGGCACAGGCATTAGAAAGAGATGATCGCTCTTTAGCAGATATTAAGGATTTCACAGAAATAAAAGGAATTGGGAAGGGGACAAGTACGGTAATCGCTGAATACCTTGAACAAGGTAGGTCAGAGACGTTAGAAGAGCTTAAAAGAGAAGTACCTGAGGGCCTAATTCCGCTTTTAAATGTACCTGGTCTAGGTGGTAAGAAGCTTGCTAAACTCTATCAAGAGCTCGATGTTGTGGATGCGGAAACATTGAAGGCAGCTATTGAGTCTGGAAAGGTAGAAGGATTAGCTGGTTTTGGGAAAAAATCGGCTGAGAAAATACTTGCTGCATTAAATGAGATTGGCAAGAGACCTGAACGCCTACCTATTGCATATATGCTTCCTATTGCAGAACGAATTGAAGAATATTTACAATTAATTCCAGCGATACAACAATTTTCAAGAGCCGGTTCGTTAAGAAGAATGAAAGAAACGATTAAGGATTTAGATTTTATTATCGCTACCGACGATATCGAGCAGGTGCGTGAAGCGTTACTTCAAATACCAGATTTAAAAGAAGTGATTGCTAAAGGGGATACAAAGATTTCGGTAACATTAGATGATGTCTATGATGTAAATGTGGATTTTCGTTTAGTAGCGGATAACGAGTTTGCAACGACACTTCATCATTTCACCGGTTCCAAGGATCATAATGT
The DNA here is from genome assembly GCF_055550225.1 of Ornithinibacillus liuyingii. Lineage (NCBI taxonomy): Bacteria > Bacillati > Bacillota > Bacilli > Caryophanales > Bacillaceae > Ornithinibacillus > Ornithinibacillus liuyingii. The sequence goes on from NZ_JBPWOS010000005.1 coordinate 134,501, forward strand.
GGCCATGCGACAGCTGGCAAAATCAAGAGGCGAGAAAATAAATGAATATGGTATCGAAGTGGAGGAGACGAATGAAATTTTAACCTTTTCTACAGAACAGGAGTTTTTCCAACACTTTGGCCTACACTTTATCCCACCTGAGATAAGGGAAGATACAGGTGAAGTGGCTGCATTTCAAGAGCCGATTGATTTAGTAGAATTACACGATATTCGCGGGGATCTTCACATGCATACAACATGGAGTGATGGTGCTCAAACGCTTGAAGAAATGGTAAATCAAGCTAGAAGTTATGGCTACGATTATATTGCGATAACCGATCATTCCAAAAATTTGCGGGTTGCCAATGGATTAAACGAAGAGCGTCTTAGAAGCCAACGTGAAGAAATTGCTAAGCTTAATGAAAAATATACAGACATCCATATCTTTGCAGGGGTAGAAATGGACATTTTAACAGATGGCTCCCTTGATTTTTCTAATGATTTTCTAAAAGAGATGGATTACGTGATTGCTGCTATTCATTCTAGTTTTAGCCAATCGGAAGAGCTTATTATGAAGAGATTGTTTACGGCTTTAGAGAACCCTTATGTATCGTTAATTGCTCATCCTACTGGTAGGTTAATCGGAAGAAGAGATGGATATAAGGTTAAATTGGATAAGTTAATAGAACGAGCAAAAGAAACGAATACAGCACTAGAAATAAATGCAAATCCGAATCGATTGGATATTTCGGCGGAATGGGCTCGGGCGGCACAGGACGCTGGTGTGAAAATTGCTATTAATACAGATGCCCATAATTATACAATGCTAGAACATATGAAATATGGTGTCGGTGTTGCAAGAAAGGGCTGGTTAAAGAAGGATACCGTGTTAAATTCTTGGTCAAAAGAGAAACTAATGGCGTACTTTAACCGTAATAAATAAAAGCCTAAACGACATCTCGGTAAAGGAGCAAGTAAATGAACGAACGTATTTTACGAGTATTAGATTTTCAAAAAGTCATTGATCGCTTAGTCCAACAAGCCCAAACTAGTTTGGGAAAGGATTTGGCAGCTAGACTTAAGCCATCAACTGATTTGGAACAAGTTAATTCATTACAGGAAGAAACAGATGAAGCTAGTCAGGTCATCCGATTAAATGTGCCTGTACCCCTTGGCGGAATTTTTGATATACGTCCTAGTCTTAAACGTAGTGTAATAGGTGGGGTATTAAGTACTTCTGAATGTTTAGATGTTGCAAATACAATATATGGTGGACGGCAGGTAAAGGATTTTATTATAGGATTAGATGAAGATTTACCTATTTTAAAAGAATTAGTGGAAGGTATATCACCATTAAGAAATCTCGAGCTAGAGATTAAGCGATGTATCGATGATCATGGACAAGTGATGGATAGTGCTACAGAGAAGTTAAGGGGGATCCGTTCTTCTATTCGTACACATGAAAGCAGAGTTCGGGAAAAATTAGAAAGCTATACGAGAACGAAAAGTAATATGCTATCGGATGCCATTATCACGATTCGAAATGAGCGATATGTATTACCAGTTAAACATGAATATCGCGGAGCAGTTGGTGGAATCGTTCATGATCAATCAGCTTCTGGTCAGACACTGTTCATGGAACCAAAAGCAGTTGTTGATTTAAATAACCAATTACAAGAGCTGCGCGCTAATGAAAAACAGGAAATTGATCGTATTTTACGTGAATTGAGTCAACATATTGCAGAGGAAGAAGTATCCTTATCGGAAAATGTACGGATACTTGCTCAAGTGGATTATATGTTTGCTCGAGCTAATCTGGCACGAGAAATGAAAGCCTCTAGACCAACAATGAATAATCAAGGATATATTAAGATGCAGCAAGCTCGTCATCCGCTAATTGCGCCAGATGAAGTGGTTGCCAATGATATAGAAATAGGAAAAGAGTATACATCCATTGTTATAACGGGTCCGAATACGGGTGGTAAGACGGTTACCTTGAAAATGGTAGGCTTATGCACCTTAATGGCTCAATCTGGGTTGCAAGTACCAGCTTTAGATGGTTGTGAAATGGCTGTATTTGAACATGTTTTTGCAGACATTGGTGATGAACAATCCATTGAACAGAACTTAAGTACATTCTCATCCCATATGACGAACATTGTGGATATATTAAACCATGTTGATAATCGTACACTCGTCTTATTTGATGAATTAGGAGCTGGGACAGATCCCCAAGAAGGTGCTGCACTAGCTATGTCTATATTAGATGAAGTTGTATCAAGAAATGCAAGGGTAATTGCGACTACACACTACCCTGAGCTGAAAGCATATGGTTACAATCGTGAACAAGTAATTAACGCTTCCATGGAATTTGATGTACAAACCTTGCAGCCTACATATCGTTTATTAATAGGCGTACCAGGTCGCAGTAATGCATTTGAAATTTCTAAAAGACTTGGGTTAGCTCCAACTATTATTGATCGTGCTAAAAGTCATATCGGTGTAGATTCTAAAAACGTAGAGAATATGATAGCATCGCTAGAAAAATCGAAAATTCAAGCAGAAAAGGAATATGAGGAAGCACATGAAATTTTGCTTGAAAGTGAACGTCTAAGAAAGCAAATGGAAGCGGAATGGAATCAATTCGAAACAAAACGTGAGGCCTTATATAAAAAGGCAGAGGAGAAAGCGGAAAAGGCAATTCGTAAAGCTCGTGAAGAAGCAGAAATTATTGTGAGTGAAATCCGCAAGATGAAAACAGATGCTAAGTTGAAGGAACATGAGTGGATTGAAGCAAGAAAGATGCTAGAAGAAGCACAGCCCAAATTATCTTCTAAACAAGATGGTAAAAAGGAATCAAAAGCTTCCAATGAAGTGTTGAGTCCCGGGGATGAAATTAAGCTTTTAACCTTAAATCAAAACGGTTCAGTTCTCGAAAAAATAAGTGATTCTGAATACCTTGTTCAAGTTGGTATTATGAAAGTAAAAGTAAAACGAAGTGATTTGCAATTAATTGGTAAACCAAAACAAACAACGTATCAAAAACCGTTAGCAACTGTAAAAGGATCGAATTACCATGTGCCATTAGAATTAGACTTACGTGGAGAACGATTTGAGGATGCCTTGTTGAAATTAGAGAAGTATATAGACGATGCCACCCTAGCAGGTTATCCAAAGGTGTCTATTATCCATGGTAAAGGAACAGGAGCCCTTCGAAAAGGTGTACAGGATTTTGTGAAAAATCATCCAAGTATTGCATCTACAAGACCTGGTGCAGCTGGTGAAGGTGGAAGCGGTGTAACCGTAATCGAATTTCGATAAGATAGTGAGGGGGATGTTGACATGAGTAGCTTTTGGGAGAATGTATTAGTAGATACAGCAGCTAGTTTTAGTGTGGTCATTCTTTGTACAGTAGTTTTTTTAGCGGTGTTTGAACTTGTTACGAAATATAAGAACTGGGAAGAAATTCGCAAAGGAAATATTGCTGTAGCTATGGCTACTGGTGGGAAAATTTTTGGTATTACAAATATCTTCCGGTACTCGATTGAGCATAATGATACATTATTGACTAGTATTGCCTGGGGTTCGGCGGGCTTCTTTTTACTGCTAATAGCTTACTTTATTTTTGAATTCCTTACACCAACGATTAGTATTGATGAAGAAATTGGAAAAGGAAATAAAGCAGTAGGACTTATATCAATGATTATATCCATCGGGCTATCGTATGTGATTGGTGCAAGTATTATTATTATCTAAACATTTGTAGAGGGAGAACATTATGGAGACATTGGCAAAAGTATGTATCGGAGTGGCAGCCGTCTTTGTTATCGTTGGAGTTTTATACCTTGTATTTGATTTTAATTTTAGTATTTTTTAATGTAGAAAGAAAAAATTATCAAAAAAGTAAAAATAAAATTTCAAAAAATATAAATTAGTCGGTATAATAGAACTAACTAAATGTAAAAGGAGGTTAGTTTTATGGGGGAAGAAAAGAGATGGCATGATCTCTACCCTAACGAAATACCGACTTCTCTTTCTTATGATGAGAGGCCTTTACAGGATTTTTTAAAGGATACGGCTTCTCAATACGGAGAAAAGAAAGCGCTTTATTTTATGGGGAAGGAACTAACGTTTGCGGAATTGTATGAGCAGGCTAGTAAGTTTGCTAACTACCTACAAGGTTTGGGCGTTGAAAAGGGAGCTCGTATCGCTATCATGTTACCTAACTCACCACAATCTGTTATCGCCTATTATGGCTCATTAATGGCTGGTGCGATTGTAGTGCAAACCAATCCGCTGTATACGGAGAGGGAACTGGAATACCAGTTAACTGATTCTGGATCGAAGATAATTGTTTGCCTTGATATCTTAGTTCCAAGAGTAACTAATGTGAAGAAGGCTACCCAACTGGAGCATATGATCGTCACGGGGATAAAGGACTATTTACCATTTCCTAAAAACCTAATCTATCCATTTATTCAAAAGAGGCAATATAATATGGTGGTAAAAGTAGAAGAATCTGCGGATACACATGTGTGGACTGAAATAATGGATAAGGCGCAGGTGGAATACGAGGAAGTATTCGTAGATCCGGTTGAGGATGTAGCCATACTCCAATACACTGGTGGGACTACTGGATATCCAAAAGGTGTGATGCTGTCACATCGAAATCTTGTGGCAAACGCTAAAATGTGTGAAGCTTGGATTTATGAGATGAAAAAAGGAGAAGATATTATTCTCGGAGTTCTTCCTTTCTTCCATGTTTACGGGATGACAGCGGTAATGAATATATCCATATTCACTGCTTCGAAAATGATCTTATTACCGAAGTTTGACGCGGGGGATGTATTAAAGACTATTCATAAGCAAAAACCAACTGTTTTTCCAGGAGCACCTACAATTTATATTGGTTTATTAAACCATCCTGACTTAAATAAATATGATCTGTCATCGGTAAATGCCTGTATTAGTGGTTCTGCTCCATTACCAGTTGAGGTGCAGGAGAAGTTTGAGAAGGTAACTGGTGGGAAATTGGTGGAAGGCTATGGTTTAACGGAATCATCTCCAGTTACACACGCCAATTTCATTTATGAAAAAAGAGTCAGTGGCAGTATTGGTGTGCCATGGCCGGATACAGATGCTAAAATCCTAAATATGGAAACGTATGAAGAGGTTGAGGCTGGCGAGATTGGGGAGCTTGCAGTCAAAGGTCCACAAATCATGATGGGATATTGGAATAGGCCAGATGATACAGAGAATACCTTAAAGGATGGTTGGCTATTAACAGGTGATCTTGGCTATATGGATGAGAACGGATACTTTTTTATTGTGGATCGGAAGAAGGACATGATCATTGCTGGGGGTTATAATATCTATCCTAGAGAGGTAGAAGAAGTGCTTTATGAGCATGAAGCAATTCAAGAGGTAGTAGTAGCTGGTGTACCAGATCCATACCGCGGGGAAACAGTAAAAGCGTATGTGGTTTTAAAAGAAGGGTTTCATGTGACAGAAGAGGAGCTTAATACATTCTGTAGGGAAAGATTAGCAGCATATAAAGTTCCTAGAATCTATGATTTTCGTGATGAATTACCTAAAACAGCGGTTGGAAAAATCCTGAGAAGACAATTAGTAGATGAAGAGAAAAGTAAGGCAGAGCAAGAAGTTAGTACTACTTGAGCACTTGCTCAAGTATTTCGGAAAAGTGTACAAGCATATATTGACAGAATAAGATTCTCCCTTTAGAATAAAATATGAATGATGATTCATTCATATTTTATTCATTTTGTTTTATGTTTGAAGGAGAAAAGTCATGAAAAACAATAAACCGAAGTATAAGTTAATAATTGATGCAGCTGTCGATGTAATCGCAGAAAACGGCTACCACGCTTCACAAGTTTCTAAAATTGCTAAAAAAGCAGGAGTAGCTGACGGAACTATTTACTTATATTTCAAGAACAAAGAGGATATTTTAGTCTCTGTTTTTGAAGAAAAAATGGGACAATTTATCGAACAGATAGTTACAGCGACAAACGAAAGAGAAAATGCTAGTGAAAAGTTGTTAACGTTAATAGAAATGCATTTTAGTCAACTTGCAGCCAATCACCATCTCGCTATCGTAACCCAGTTAGAACTTAGACAGTCCAATTTATCTTTACGTCAGCAAATTAACCGGATATTAAAGCCATATCTCGTAGTGATTGATGAAATCGTAAAAGAAGGCGTAGAGGAGAAGCTATTCCGTAGCGATATCAAAATACCGTTAATTAGACAGATGATCTTTGGGACTTTAGATGAAACGGTTACAAACTGGGTAATGAACGAGGAAAAATATGATTTAATAGGGCTAGCGCCATATGTTCATGAATTAATTACAAAAGGGGTTTCCGTGAAATAAGTACATAGGCTTGATATTTTAAACTATCTTATTATCTTAAGATGAGAGATACTATTTATAAGAGCTATAAGCGGTCTGAATATTCACTGTAAGAGATTCGGGCCGCGTCGTAAGTGTAAATAACATGAAAAAAGGGGTGCTATTATGGGAACTATTCATTACGAATTGCATGGGCATGTTGCGACATTAACCATTCAAAGTCCACCTGCTAATGCATTATCTAGCAAACTTTTGAATGCGCTTTCTGAGAAGTTGGATGTAATTGAGTCAGATGAGAAAGTGAAGGCTATTCTTTTGAAAGGTGAAGGCCGATTCTTTTCAGCAGGGGCTGATATTAAAGAGTTTACTTCTTTACAGGAAGCCTCAGACTATCAATCGCTTTCTGAATTCGGTCAACAACTATTTGACCGAATAGAGAACTTTTCAGTCCCTGTAATTGCAGTAATTCATGGTGCGGCTTTAGGTGGCGGGATGGAACTTGCGATGGCATGCCATATCAGAATTGCTACGAACAATGCAAAGTTAGGCCTGCCAGAGTTGTCCCTAGGAATAATACCTGGTTTTGCTGGAACACAACGCCTTCCACAATATGTTGGGACAGCAAAAGCATATGAAATGATTTTAACTGGTGAACCAATCACGGCTCACGAGGCTTATCAATTTGGATTAGTTAATCGTGTTGTCGATGAAGAACAATTATTAGATGCTGCAACAGAACTAGCAGAAAAAATCGCTTCAAAGAGCAAGCCAACGATTACTAGAATAATGCAGTTAATTCCATATGCAAAGACAGAGCGATTTGCAAATGGTGTCAAAGCGGAAGCAGAAGCATTTGGCAAGATATTTGGATCAGAAGATGCAAAAGAAGGGGTTCAAGCTTTCATTGAAAAACGAAAGCCTAACTTTATAGATAAATAGTAAACAAGAGGAGGAACTCAGATGAATATTTATGTGTTAGTAAAAAAGACCTTTGACACAGAAGAAAAAATCGTCGTGACAAATGGTCAAATCGAGGATGATGGTGCAGAATTTATCATTAACCCATATGATGAATATGCAGTAGAAGAAGCAATCAAACAACGTGATGAGCATGGTGGGGAAGTCACAGTTGTGACAATAGGTGATGAAGATTCAGAAAAACAACTACGTACTGCTCTAGCTATGGGAGCTGATAAGGCAGTACTAATTAATACAGAAGATGACTTAGAAGATGGAGATCAATTTACCACTACAAAGATATTGGAAGCGTTCTTTGAAGATAAAGAAGTTGATTTAATATTAGCTGGTAATGTTGCAATTGATGAGGCAAGTGGGCAAGTAGGTCCTAGACTAGCTGAGCGTTTAGGCATTAACTATGTAACGACCATTACTAGCCTTACTATTGATGGGAACACAGTGAGCATCGATAAAGATGTGGAGGGAGATGTTGAGAAAATCGAAACATCTTTACCATTATTAGTTACATGTCAACAAGGCTTAAATGAACCAAGATATCCTTCTTTACCAGGTATTATGAAAGCGAAGAAGAAGCCGTTAGAAGAATTAGAAATCGACGATTTAGATTTAGATGAGGATGAACTAGAGCCTAAAACAAAGACGATAGATATATTCTTACCACCAGAAAAAGAGGCTGGAAGAGTATTAGAAGGCGAGTTAGAGGAGCAAGTAAAGGAGCTTGTTTCGCTGCTAAGAAACGAAGCGAAAGTACTTTAATGACGGAAAGGAGCAATTAGGATGAGTGAAAAATTACTAGTTATAGGTGAATCGAGAGATGGCGTGCTACGTAATGTTACTTTCGAAGCAATCGCTGCAGCGAAAAAAATAAATAACGATGCAGAAATCGTTGGTGTACTCTGTGGAAGTGATGAATTAGAATCGCTTGCACAAGAAATGATATATTATGGGGCGGATAGAGTAGTAACCGTTAAAGATGAAAAGCTAGCCTCCTATACTTCTGATGGCTATGGTCAGGCGGTATTATCAATCATTAAGGATGAAGAACCATACGGTATTGTAATGGGACATACTGCTATTGGAAAAGATTTAACTCCTAAAATTGCAAGTAAATTGGAATCGGGGTTAGTATCAGATGCTGTTGATATAACCCATGATGGTGATGAGGTTGTTTTCACTAGACCGATTTACTCTGGTAAAGCTTTTGAGAAAAAAGTTGTTACTGAGGGTATTGTATTTGTTACTATCAGACCGAACAATATTCAAGCTTTAGAACGAGATGAATCACGAACTGGTGAAGTGCAAGATAAAGCCGTTGATATTACGGACTTACGTACTGTAATTAAAGAAGTATTACGAAAAGCTACAGATGGTGTTGATTTGTCTGAAGCGAAGGTTGTTGTTGCTGGTGGACGTGGTGTGAAAAGTGCTGATGGTTTTAAACCATTATATGAGCTTGCTGAAGTATTAGGTGGTGCAGTAGGTGCATCCCGTGGAGCTTGTGATGCAGACTACTGTGATTATTCGTTACAAATTGGTCAAACGGGTAAAGTAGTAACCCCAGACCTATACATTGCGGTAGGTATCTCTGGAGCGATCCAACATCTAGCTGGAATGTCCAACTCGAAAGTAATCGTTGCCATCAACAAAGACCCAGAAGCAAACATCTTTAATGTAGCTGACTATGGAATTGTGGGAGACTTATTCGAAATCGTACCACTGCTTACAGAAGAAATTAAAAAGTTAAAAGCTTAACTAATTAATTGTTAAACTGTACCAGTCTCTAAGTCATTATACGATCGAATTTTAGCTGTATTAGACAGCCCGGAGTACAAGCTGATTTCTGGTAGAGGGTAATCGAGACCTACAGAGCATCTTTAAGGTGCTTCCCTAACCCTACTTGCAGAATAGCGTGTATTCGGGGCTGTGTGCTTGTTTAAATAACTAAATCAAATAGAATTATTGGTTACATCATCTCGAATGATATTGTATTTTTATTAGGATAAGAAACCTAAGATTAAGCAAACTGTTAGTAAGGTTTGTAAATTTAATGGTATACTTTTGTTGAATTGAAGTAAAAGGAGGAATTAGAGTGGCTATTAAAAATGTATCTGATCAAAACTTTGCAGATGAAACCTCTAAAGGTTTAGTATTAGCTGATTTCTGGGCACCATGGTGTGGTCCTTGTAAAATGATAGCTCCAGTTCTAGAAGAAATAGATGGAGAAATGTCAGAAAAAGTGCAAATCGTTAAACTTGATGTAGACGAAAACCAAGAAACAGCAAGTAAATTTGGTGTTATGAGTATTCCAACATTATTATTATTCAAAGATGGTAATGTAGTTGACCAAGTAATTGGATTCCAACCTAAAGAAGCTTTAGTGGAATTAATCAATAAACACGCTTAAGTCTATACTGATTATGAAAGATAAACAATCCCTTGTTGCAGCATGTGACAGGGGATTGTTTTCTACCGCCATTATAACCTTTAAGGAATGACGATAATGAACCAGAATATCCAAGAAAAACTAGCAGTATTACCAGCAAAGCCCGGTTGCTATTTAATGAAGGATAGACATAATACAGTAATCTATGTAGGTAAGTCCAAACTACTGAAAAGCCGTGTCCGTTCTTATTTCACTGGTGCACATGACCAAAAGACACAGCGGTTAGTACAGGAAATTGAGGATTTTGAATATATCATCACGTCTTCAGAAATAGAAGCCCTTATTTTAGAAATGAATTTAATAAAGAAATATGATCCGAAATATAATGTTATGCTGAAGGATGATAAGTCTTATCCCTATTTAAAAATAACCGCAGAGAGACATCCTAGGTTAGTCATAACACGTAAAGTTAAAAAAGATAAAGGAAAGTATTTTGGCCCTTATCCGAACGTAATTGCTGCTAGAGAAACGAAAAAACTATTAGATCGATTGTATCCATTGCGAAAATGTAATAATCCTCCGGGAAAACCTTGCTTGTATTACCATATGGATCAGTGTCTTGCGTGTGGTAATGAACCACCTAATGAGAGCTTTTATAAAGATATTGTACAAGAGATTCAATCATTTCTCCAAGGTGGATTCAAGCATATAAAACAAACACTTACACAAAAAATGCAAGCTGCTAGTGAACAATTAAACTTTGAACGGGCAAAGGAACTACGTGATCAAATCCAGCATATTGAAGTTGTTATGGAACAGCAGAAGATGACATTAAATGATAGAGTAGACCGGGATGTATTTGGTTATAGCTATGACAAAGGATGGATGTGTATCCAAGTGTTCTTTATCCGTCAAGGAAAGTTAATAGAACGAGATGTTTCCGTTTTTCCTTTCTTTGATGAGGCAGAGGATACGTTTCTTAGTTTCATTGGTAGATTCTATCTCCATGAAAATCATCCGAAACCAAAGCAGATTTTCGTTCCTATTGGTACAGATACCAAGGTTTTAGAAGAACTTTTAGAGATAGATGTACACACGCCATATCGAGGTAGAAAAAAAGAGTTAGTCGAATTGGCGATGGAAAATGCTAAGGCTTCTTTATCAGAGAAATTCACTATTATTGAACGAGATGAAGAAAGAACTATTTTAGCAGTAGAGAAGCTTGGACAAGCATTGAATATTGAAATTCCACATCGTATAGAAGCGTTTGATAATTCCAATATTCAAGGTACAGATCCGGTTTCGGCAATGGTTGTGTTTGTGGATGGAAAGCCGAGCAGGAAGGATTATCGAAAATATAAGATTAAAGATGTGCAAGGCCCAGATGACTATGAAACGATGCGCGAAGTGATTAGACGAAGGTATACACGCGTTTTAAAAGAGTCACTACCATTGCCGGATTTAGTGATCGTAGATGGTGGTAAAGGGCAAATGAGTGCAGCATTAGATGTGTTAGAAAATGAATTAGGATTAGATATCCCATTATGTGGGCTTGCTAAAGACGATAAACATAGAACTAGTGAATTGCTGTACGGGTTTCCGCCTGCTGTAGTCCCGTTATCTAGACAATCTCAAGAGTTCTATTTGATTCAACGCATTCAAGATGAGGTTCACCGTTTTGCCATTACGTTCCATAGGCAATTAAGAGGAAAGAATCTTTTCCAATCCGAATTAGATAAGATTCCAGGCGTTGGAGAAAAAAGAAGAAAGCTATTATTATCCCATTTTAAATCGGTAAAAGAAATACGCAATGCAAAGGTAGAAGAGATTACGAAGCTAGGAATACCACACAACATTGCAGAGATTGTTTTAACGCATTTAAATGAGGAGAAAAAAGAAGAGGATGCAAAAGACGAATCCTAAAGCAAAATGGATAAGTCTATGCGTCCTCTTCTTTTCGTACCAAATAGAGCTGACTTCACTCAGGCGTCATAGACATCGTTTAATCGACAAATAGAACGGTAAATTCAACTTGATGAATTTTTGCTCTTACTTCTTCAACACATTCACACTCAACATTTTTTAGTATAGAAATTGCCTCTGCTAGAAATCCAGCTTCTAATCGAAATTCTGTATTTATTGGCATTTTCAAACGCTGAACAACGGAATCGGCTAGGAGATGAAATTCTAATTTGTTATTTTTCTCCTTAAATAACTCAAGCCGCCCCCAACCCATTTTCTCGAAGAAATAGATGACATCCCCCATGGATTGGAAATTAAATTTTCTTGCTAGGCCTTTCCCCATAAAATAAAGTAGGGCATCTGCCTCGGATCCAAATACTTCTGGTAAGCCTATGTATCGTACGACGTCATATCCAGCACCAGTCGATTGAATCTTATCCAATATTTCTACTGGAAGTTTCTCTTGTTTTTTCTGCATAGCTAGATTCCTTCCTGTATGTAAAAAGTCACATATTACATTATAAGTATACTCTTATTATCTATGCATTTTCATTATTTCGCAAGACTTACTATTAAGATGTAAGCGATTTAAATTTACCGAAAAATTGGGTTACCTTTTCTTGACGCTAATTGGAGATAGTCGTACAATAAACATGTTGCAAATTCTACATTTTAGTGAAAATAGTTTTATTCTATTTTATCTAAAATGTCAGACTATTAACTAAATCAAACAACAGAAGAACTAAGGGGGGTATTACATGGCGGAACATAGGGAGTATTTCTACAGAAGGTTACACTCATTATTAGGTGTAGTTCCTATCGGGTTATTTTTGATTAACCACTTAGTAGTTAATCACTTTGCTGTATATGGGGAAGAAAGCTTTAATAAAGCTGCAAGCTTTATGCACAATCTTCCATTTGTACTAGCATTAGAAATCTTTGTTATTTACTTACCAATCTTATTCCATGCAATTTTAGGGGTTTATATTGTTTTTGTTGCAAAGAACAATGTCAGACGTTATGGCTTTTTCCGTAACTGGCTATTCTACTTGCAACGTGTAACAGGTATTATTACGTTAGTATTTATTGCATGGCATGTATTTGAAACTCGTGTGCAAGTGGCTCTAGGTGCTGATTTAGATTACAGCTTAATGGAAGGGATTTTAACTAATCCAGTTATGTTCTGGTTTTATGTTATTGGTGTTCTTTCTGCTGTATTCCATTTCTCTAATGGATTATGGGGCTTCTTTGTTTCTTGGGGAATTGCACAATCACCAAGATCACAAAAAATTGTTACATATGCTACTCTAATTGTCTTTTTAGTAGTAAGTTATATTGGTATCAGAACACTAATTACTTTTGCTTATGGAGTGTAAGAAAAGAGAGAGGGAGTGAGGTTTCATAATGAGTAACCGTAAAATCGCTGTAGTTGGCGGAGGCTTAGCTGGCCTTATGGCAACAATTAAAGCTGCTGAAGCTGGTGTAAGCGTTGACTTATTTTCCATTGTACCAGTAAAACGTTCTCACTCTGTTTGTGCCCAAGGTGGTATTAATGGTGCAGTAAACACAAAAGGGGAAGGAGACTCTCCATTAATACACTTTGATGATACGGTTTATGGAGGAGACTTCTTGGCCAATCAACCACCAGTAAAAGCAATGTGTGAAGCGGCACCCGGAATTATCAATATGCTTGACCGTATGGGTGTAATGTTTAACCGTACTCCTGAGGGTCTTCTTGATTTCCGTCGTTTTGGAGGTACACAACATCACCGTACTGCTTTTGCTGGGGCAACAACAGGTCAGCAATTATTATATGCATTAGATGAACAAGTTCGTCGTTATGAAGTAGAGGGACTAGTAACGAAGTATGAAGGTTGGGAATTCCTTGGTGCTGTACTGGATGATGAAGGTGTTGGACGTGGTATTGTAGCGCAAAACATGAAGACGCATGAAATCAAATCGTTCCCATCTGATGCGACCATTATGGCTACTGGGGGACCAGGAATCATCTTTGGTAAATCTACTAATTCTATGATTAACACTGGATCTGCTGCTAGTATCTTGTACCAGCAAGGTGCAAAATATGCCAACGGTGAATTCATTCAGATCCACCCTACTGCAATTCCAGGAGATGATAAGCTTCGTTTAATGAGTGAATCAGCTCGTGGTGAAGGTGGACGTGTATGGACATACAAAGATGGTGAGCCTTGGTACTTCCTAGAGGAGAAATATCCTGCTTATGGAAACCTAGTTCCACGTGACATCGCGACACGTGAAATCTTTGATGTATGTGTGAATCAGAAACTTGGAATCAATGGCGAGAACATGGTTTATCTTGACTTGTCACATAAAGATCCGAAAGAACTAGACGTTAAACTTGGTGGTATTATTGAAATTTACGAGAAATTCGTAGGTGAAGATCCACGTAAAGTTCCGATGAAAATTTTCCCGGCGGTTCACTATTCTATGGGTGGACTATGGGTGGACTATAATCAAATGACTAGTATTCCAGGTATCTTCGCTGCTGGAGAATGTGATTATTCACAGCACGGTGCAAACCGCTTAGGTGCAAACTCCTTGTTATCCGCTATCTATGGCGGTATGGTAGCTGGACCAAAAGCTATTGAATATATAGATGGTCTTTCTAAACATGTAGAAGATCTGGACACGAGTCTATTTGAAAATCGTGTTAAAGAGGAAGAAGAAAAATTTGAAGCTCTCATGAACATGAGTGGCGAAGAAAATGCATACCAAATTCACCAAGAACTAGGTGAATGGATGACAGATAATGTTACGGTTGTACGAGAAAATGCGAAACTACTTAAAACCGATGAAAAGATTCAAGAACTACTAGAGCGTTGGGATAATATTAATATCAACGATACCTCTCGTTGGAATAACCAAGGTGTAATGTTTACTCGCCAGCTTAAAAATATGCTTCACTTAGCACGTGTTATTACAATTGGTGCTTATAATCGTAATGAAAGTCGTGGTGCACATTATAAACCGGAATTCCCAGAACGTAATGATGAGGAATGGTTAAAGACAACAATTGCAGAATTTGATGCAAAAGAAAATGCACCAGTATTCTCATATGAAGATGTCGATGTATCGTTGATTCCACCACGTAAACGTGATTATACGAAAAAGCACTAAGACGGAATACAAAATAGTGAAGGGAGTAAACTGAAAATGGCTGAACAAAAGACTGTTACATTTATTATTACGCGTCAAGATAGCCCAGATTCTGCTCCATATAATGAAACATTTAATGTGCCATATCGTAAAAATATGAACATTATCTCTGGGTTAATGGAAATTCGTAAAAATCCTGTAAATGCTAATGGGGAAAAAACAACACCAGTAGCATGGGATATGAACTGTTTAGAAGAGGTTTGTGGTGCATGTTCCATGGTAATAAATGGTGTGCCAAGACAATCATGTGCAGCTTTAGTGGATGAACTAGAGCAGCCTATTCGTCTTGAGCCGATGTCTACATTCCCAGTAGTTCGTGATCTAGTTATTGACCGTGAGCGTATGTTTGATGCATTAAAACAGGTTAAAGCTTGGATCCCAATTGATGGTACGTACGATTTAGGTCCTGGACCTCGTATGCCAGAGAAAAAACGTCAATGGGCTTATGAACTATCAAAATGTATGACTTGTGGTGTCTGCTTAGAAGCTTGTCCAAATGTTAATGACAAATCTAACTTTATCGGACCAGCAGCAATCTCTCAAGCTCGTTTATTTAACTCACATCCAACAGGTGAGATGAATGCAAGTGAAAGATTAGAAGGATTAATGGAAGAGGGAGGACTAGTTGGTTGTGGTAATGCACAAAACTGTGTCCAAGTTTGTCCGAAAGGTATTCCATTGACCACTTCTATTGCAGCGATGAACCGTGCAGCTACTGTCCAATCGTTCAAGAACTTCTTTGGCAGTGACAACGCACATTAATATGCTTTTACAACAAGACCCTTACCGAATAACATGGTAGGGGTCTTTTTTATCAATGGAGGGGAAGTTAGCTATGGGGAAAATTTCATATATTGAGGATTTTGAAGCTTGGAAAGCAGAATTCCTTTTTTCTATTCCGATTCGTATTCGTTTTTCAGAAACAGATATGTTCGGGCATGTGAATAATGTTAGCCCATTTATATATTTTGAAGAGGCGCGTATCGAGTATTTAAAATCTGTTGGATTGTTTGATAATGCGTCTAGCACAGAGGGGATTCCAATTGTGGCTGATTTGCAGTGTGATTATCATAAGCAATTGTATTTTCAGGATAGTCTTAGAATCTATGTAAAAGCAGCACACGTCGGTACTACCTCTTTTGATATCCATTACATGGGTGTAAATCAAAAGGAAGAGGTATGTTTAACTGGAAGAGGGAGAATAGTCTATATTAATCCGGAAAGTGGCAGACCGATTAAGCTTGGAGAAGAAATAAAAGATAAATTAATGATGGTAACCAATGAACATATAAAACCGACTTCCTAAAAAGGAAAGTCGGTTTCTTTTAGAGCTTTAATTCGCCCATACGGATAAGCTCTACAACTGCCTGTGAACGCCCCTTGACTCCTAATTTTTGCATAGCATTTGAAATATGGTTACGGACAGTTTTTTCAGATATAAACAATTCCTGGGCAATTTCTTTAGTTGTTTTGTCCTGAACTAAGAGTTCGAATACTTCTTTTTCTCGTTTAGTTAATAACTGCTTCGGTTTGTACTCGTTGTCCTTCAAATGTTAACCCCTCCTTGCTGTCATAGAGCTGCATGACGAAGGGAAATTATTTAGTCACTAATAGCTTATGTGATGAACCATAAACGGTGCGCACATTTCTCGCTTGGGAAAAATATATTAATATACACCTTTTTTTCTTTAGAAGTATAGTTTTTGAAAATAATTTATTAGTTTTTCGAGCTTTTATGATAAAATATGACTATATATTGAATGGAAGTTCAGGAGGTAAAGTCTTGAAAAACAATAGTACACCGGAACAGATAGCGAAATTAGAGAAAAAACTCCGACATATTTCGGGTGCAATAAAACAAAACGGGCGTAAAATACTTAATAACTATCCAATAACAAATCCTCAATTTATCGCGCTTCAATGGTTGAAGGAAGAAGGCGACATGACCATTGGAGAATTATCAGCGAAAAATGGCTTGGCTTTTAGTACAACTACTGATTTAGTTGATCGAATGGAAAAAAATGAATTAGTAGAACGAGTACGAGATATGAATGATCGTCGAGTAGTACGGATACATGTATTAGAAAAGGGACATCGCATTATTGAAGAGGTTATTTTAAAGCGTCAGGAATATTTAAATAATGTCTTAGAGAACTTTACCGAGGAACAAACAACGACACTGATAGAACTTCTCAATCTGTTACATGCTCAGATGAAAAGTATTAATGAAAAATAAAACGAAATTACATCTAGAAGAGGCGGATATAATTGGATAAACCGATTGGTGTCATCGACTCAGGAGTCGGTGGTTTAACAGTAGTACATGAATTAATGAGGCAATTGCCGAGGGAAAAACTAATTTATCTAGGCGATACGTTGCGATGTCCATATGGTCCAAGGACTCCAGAAGAAATTAGAGGTTTCACCTGGGAAATGGTTGAATTCTTATTAACGAAAGATATCAAAATGTTAGTAATCGCATGTAATACCGCTACAGCATACACACTGTCAGAATTACAAGAACAGCTCACTATCCCTGTAGTCGGCGTTATTCAGCCTGGAGCGCGTGCTGCGATTAAGTCTACTATTAACAATCATGTAGGCATTATTGGTACAGAGGGTACGGTTCGTAGTAAAGCATATAGTATAGCACTTAATATGATAAAACCTAATCTCAATATTTCAGCGCTTGCATGCCCGGCTTTTGTTCCACTAGTTGAACAGGGAATGCTTTCTGGTAATGTTGCGATGAAAACAGTGGAGGAATCGTTATTTGCTTTAAGAGACTTTAAAGCCATGGATACACTTATATTAGGTTGTACGCATTATCCATTATTGAAAGATGTGATCCAGGAAGTGGTTGGGCCTCAGGTTACGTTGATTTCGTCTAGTGAAGAGACGGCAAGAGAAACCAGTACAATATTGGAAGTGAATCAGTTGTTAAATGAGGGGCTAGCTCCTTGCTACCATCAATTTTACACCACTGGGGATGTGGATATGTTTACCACATTAACGAAGCGAATTTTTAATAGTTCTATTGATAATCTAAGGTCTGTTTCAATTGAGAAAGCTGTTATCTAGTTAGCGTTGTTCTTTTGTAGGTAGCGTTTTTAAGAAAATTAGGTATCGTCATGAATAGCCGGTAAATGGAGACAGGCAAGAGCCTGGGACAAAACGAAAAGAATTAAATGCAAAACCGAATGATACACGATACTAGCTCCGGAAATATACGTAGACTCCAGCGGGAGGAAAGGCATAGGTGAGACCTCTAAAGAAGTAGCACGAGGAGGCTCACCAGCCGCCCGGCGGCAAGGTAGACACTGCGATGGTTTTATCGAGCAGATGTCGCCCCTGTGCTGAAAGTGAAAGCGAAGTATATTTCCGGAGCGAGGTCGGTTGCTCATCATTCGGTTTTTTAATGATCATCTTTTTGTACCAGGCTTTTTTATATGTTTTTTACTCATCATCTACAAATTTCATTCATCAGGTCTAAAATGAATGAAGGGCTCGTATATATAGTAGTACAAACTATCGTAGGAGGGAATGACATGAGAAAGCGATTTATGCTAATGTTAATCACTACTTTTTGTACACTATTACTATTAACTGGATGTTTCCAAGGCGAACAATCATTACAAGATATGGATCCACCACCAAATGCGGAAGAAGTTGATGGTAAAGAGGATCCAGCCACAGACAAGGAAGAAAGTGCTAATGGGGAAAGTGATAGTACAGCTCAAACAGTGGAACGTCAACTATTTTTACTAGATTCGAATGGATTGGTAGCACCTCAATCACTTGAACTACCAGTACCAGAATCCAAGGAAGTGGCAGCTCAAGTATTAGAATACTTGGTTAAGGATGGACCTGTAACAGCGCTATTACCAAATGGATTCCAAGCAGTACTTCCAGCTGGTACAGAAATTCTAGGTGTTGATATTTCTGAAGGTACGATAACAGTAGATTTATCAGAGGATTTTACAGAATATGCTGCTTCAGAGGAAAAACAAATCTTAGAAGCAATGACATTTACGCTAACTCAGTTTGATAATGTGGAACGTGTGAAACTTCGTGTAGGTGGTCAAGACTTAAAGGCTATGCCAGTAAGTGGTACACCAGTTGCTAATGGCTATACTCGAGCAAACGGAATTAATATTGTGGAATCCGATACCGTAGACTTAATTAATAGTAAGGCTTTAACGATGTACTTCCCAACGGAACATGAAAATAATCAATATTTCGTACCAGTAACCCAATATGTGGAAGTAAAGGATGGTAATCTACATCAAGCAATTGTCCAGGCTTTAATTGATGGACCAGCTTATGAGACGAATTTGATGCATGTATTCAATGACGAAACCATATTAATCGATGATCCTAAATTAAATAGTGGTGTACTGGATCTAGTATTTAGCCAAGATGTGTTGAAGGATATGGAAAATGGTGTCATTGCAGATACTGTGATGGAAACGTTGGTTCGTACATTAACAGAGCAAGAATCAATTGAGGCAGTAAACATAAAAGTAGAAAACGTCGAGCAAATTGCAAATGAAAGTGGCGAAGTGTATACAGAGCCAGTTACAAGGGAATCAATCATCCCATCAGAAAAATTATAGAATTGTTTAGGAGGAGAACGGATTTATATCTGTCTCCTTTTTTTGTAGGTGATATGGATCATAGTTGTCATGCTATGATTTTTTACTTTTTGTCGATTAGCATTTAGAGGGGAAGGAGTAAAGGATTACAAGTATCTTCTAAAACAATTGTATAAGGTGAATCTTTCCAGTAAAATATGATAAGCTAAGGTTTGTTAAGGAGGAAAATAATATGAGAACAGATCAAAGAAATGTTAATAGCTTACGACCAATTATGATTACAACAGATTTTATTAAGCATCCAGAAGGCTCTGTATTTATTCAAGTAGGCGATACAAAAGTTATTTGTAATGCTACGATTGAAGACAGGGTTCCTCCTTTCATGCGTGGTCAAGGAAAAGGGTGGATTACGGCAGAATATGCGATGCTACCACGTGCTACCCAAGATAGAAATATTCGTGAATCTTCTAAAGGAAAGGTTTCAGGAAGAACGATGGAGATTCAGAGGCTAATTGGGCGTGCACTTCGCTCAGTAGTTGATTTGGATCAAATTGGTGAAAGAACGGTTTGGATTGATTGTGATGTCATTCAAGCAGATGGTGGTACAAGAACAGCCTCTATAACAGGAGCTTTTGTTGCAATGGTTCTTGCTTTTGGGAAGCTTTTACAAACGAATACATTAAAGAAAATGCCTGTAACAGACTTTCTTGCTGCTACATCGGTTGGTGTATTACCAGATGGAACGGAAATATTAGATTTGAACTATGAAGAAGATTCTATGGCTAATGTGGATATGAATATCGTTATGACTGGCTCTGGTGAGTTTGTAGAAATTCAGGGAACTGGTGAAGAGGCTACTTTTTCAATGGCGCAATTACAAACCTTGTTAGCATTAGCAAATGAGGGATTAAGTGAAATTTTTGCCGTACAGAAGAATGCAATTGGAGCATTATCAGAACGCATCGGTGAAACAGTAAAGTGAGGTGGTATGGAATGAAGGAGATCATTATTGCAACTAAAAATGAAGGTAAGGCGAAAGAATTTAAAGTTCTATTTGAACGGTATGGAATAAAAGCGACTTCATTATTGGATTTAGAACAAGAACTTCCAGATATTGAAGAAACGGGTTCTACCTTTGAAGAAAATAGTGCACTGAAGTCTGAAGGTATTGCGAATATCCTACAAATACCGGTTATGGCTGATGATTCTGGATTAGTAATTGATGCACTTGACGGTGAACCAGGAATTTTTTCTGCTCGGTATGCTGGTGAGCCTAAGGATGATAAGAAAAATATCGTGAAGGTATTAGAAAATTTAAAAGACGTTCCTACAGAGGAGCGTACTGCACGTTTCGTATGTGTGCTATCCGTTTCAATACCTGGTGAGACTACTATTTTTAAAAAAGGATATTGTGAAGGTACTATTGCTTTTGAAGAAAAAGGAAGTCATGGTTTTGGGTATGATCCAATCTTTATACCAGACGGATATAATCAGACTATGGCAGAGCTTGGTCCTGGAGAGAAGAACAAGATTAGTCACCGAAGAAATGCGATGGTTCAATTAGAAGATTGGATACAAAATCTACGTTAGTGGAGAGGATATCATGCCAAAAGTTGTTATTATGAGTGATAGCCACGGGTTAACGAAGGAAATAGCAATGATTAGAGAAAGAGAGAATGCTCCATATATTTTTCATTGTGGAGATTCTGAGTTAAATGAGCGGGCGAAAGAATTGGAAGGTGTATTTACCGTATCAGGAAACTGCGATTTATACGGTGAATTTCCGAATGAAATCATTAAAGAGATTAATGGACTAACATTCTTAGTTGTTCATGGGCATTTACATAATGTTAAAATGAATTTATTAAACTTATCCTACCGCGCAGACGAGGTCAATGCAGATATTATATGTTTTGGTCATTCTCATATCGCTGGTTTGGAGAAAGTTAGCGGTAAGCTATTTCTAAATCCAGGTAGTATACGACTACCAAGAATGCGAACCGAGAAGACGTATTGTGTGCTAGAATGGGAAGAAAGAGATAGAATTGCTGTAATGTATCGAACGGTTGAAGGGAAAATTGTAGAAGAATTATCTTACACAACTGCTTTAGATTAGAAATGGGAAGGGGGTGTATTCCAAGCACCCTTCCTGTTGAATATTTTGTAAATTGATAAAATGGATTTAAGTATTGACTTTTAGGTTGAAACTCCATATAATAATTTTTGTGACCCAAAAGGAAACATATATTGATATGCGGGTGTAGTTTAATGGTAAAACTCTAGCCACGAGCGAAACATCTAACGAATAAACTACGAGTTGCCTCGAGGAATATACTTCCTTGAAAAACTAGCAGACGCAGGGGCATGACTTGCGTGAGTAATAATAAAGTAAATATATACACATAATTGCGGGTGTAGTTTAATGGTAAAACTCTAGCCACGAGCGAAACATCTAACGAATAAACTACGAGTTGCCCCGAGGAATATACTTCCTTGAAAAACTAGCAGACGCAGGGGCATGACTTGCGTGAGTAATAATAAAGTAAATATATACACATAAATGCGGGTGTAGTTTAATGGTAAAACTCTAGCCTTCCAAGCTAATGTCGTGGGTTCGATTCCCATCACCCGCTCCATAAATATGTCCCAGTAGCTCAGCAGGATAGAGCAACAGCCTTCTAAGCTGTGGGTCGGGAGTTCGAATCTCTCCTGGGACGCCATTACATAACAGTTTAACCCTTGATATGACAAGGGTTTTAATAGTTAAGGGATGCTAACACAGATTTGAATACTGTGGCAGCATCTCTTTTTTTATCTCGAGAATAACGCTGCAAATTTCTATAGCCTCCTAGTTTATTTTACTGGAGGATGATACTGTTGAAGCGATCTATGCTGAACCCCCGGTGGTCTACCGTATGTTAGTTTTTCCTACTCTAAAAGGTCGAACGCCTTCGCCAACAATTCGATTCCCTTCATTCGATTCGCTGCACCAGGGAAATTCGGAATAATGGTTACTTCTTCTACTTGATAGTACGCTTTTAATTTAATCAGTTCCTCTTTCACATATTGGGCATCGCCGATGATTGCCTTTTTTCTTGTACGTTCAATCTTTTTCTTCTCAAATGAGCTGTATTCTTGTTTTTTTGCTGTTTCCACAGATGGAAAATATAGTGGGTTTTTAGCAGTTTCAAGTGATACCATCCAATCATCAAAAGCAAGGGCTAACTCTTCCGCCTCTTCTTTCGTTTCGGCAATAATGGTGAAAACGGCAATAGCAGAATTTGGTTTCTTCTGAAATACAGAAGGTCGGAAATGCTTCTTGTAGTCGGCAATCACGTCTATCCCGTTATCTAATGGCTTAACAAAATGAGCATAGGTTAAGGATAATCCATGTTCGGCGGCTATTTTGGTACTTTGACCACCTGCACCTAGCATCCAAATTTCTGGTTTTGTCGGTGTAACAGGTGTAGCGATTAGGTTTTGAAAACGATGCTCGCTAGAAGTATCATCTGTTAAATACTTCAAGACATCTTTTACAAGCTGTTCATAAGATAATCTTTCTTCTTTTTCTTCATTTAAAACCTGATTAACGAGTCTACCACCAGGGGAATTGCCAATGCCTAAATCAATGCGATTAGGATGGATTGCTTCCAGCATACGAAAATTCTCTGCTACTTTATATGGACTATAGTGGGGGAGCATTACCCCGCCAGAACCAATACGGATACGTTTGGTACGGCTTGCGAGATACATCATGAGCATTTCTGGAGTACTACTGGCAATCGAGAAGGCATGATGTTGTTCAGGTACCCAATATCGGTTATATCCCAATTGATCCGCAAGTTTTGCTAATTCTACTGTTTGAAGCAGTGCGTCTCGTGCGTTATTACCTTCATCAATTAGTGAATAATCTAGTATATTTAATGGAATCATGATGTAACTCCTTTGTATTTAAGTTTATATGTCATTTTCGTATATTTTGGTGCGAAAGGCAAATGAATGAACTATAAATTGCATAGGAGATCGGTACTTTATGAAGCACATCTTTTGCTTCTCTCTATGGTATTCCCATACAATATAGATGACCATAACTTTATACGGGAGGAATTATTATGGCAAAAGTAGCTTTTCTTCTAGCAAATGGATTTGAAGACTCAGAAATGAAAAATCCATATGAGGCAGTAAAAGAATCTGGACATGAGGTAGTGATTGTTGGGTTAGAAAAAGGTGCGGAATGTAAAGGCAAGAAAGGCACCGTTTCATACACAGCAGATCTTGGCGCATCTGAAGTAAAGGCTGCAGATTTTGATGCGGTTGTGATCCCGGGTGGAGGAGCACCAGAAGCATTACGTGTTAATGATGATGTGGTTCGTTTTGTAAAAGAAGTTAACGAAGCAGGTAAGTTAATTGCTGGGATTTGTCATGGTCCACAAGTTATGATTAGTGCGGATATCCTAAAAGGAAAAGAAGTAACAAGCTACATCGGAATTCGCGATGATGTGAAGTTAGCAGGCGCTAATTATCACGATAAAGAAGTAGTAGTAAGTGAAAACCTAGTAACATCACGTACACCTGCAGATGAACCTGCATTTATTCGTGAGATATTAGCAAGATTAGCTTAATAAAGTTATAAATATAGGGACGGGCAACTTAGTTCAACAAGTGTCCGTCCCTGATTGTTTAGGCTAGGAATCGAGTCAAACCTCTTAGAGTAAGGGGAGTGGCTCTTTTGTTATTTTTCATTGAGTATTATTCGTACCAGTATCAGCCTTATTCACTTTCTTTATTACGATAAAACCATTTATGATAAAGGTGTGATAAATAGTACGTTAACCAGACGGTTATAAAACTCCAGTACCACGTCCACTTCTTGTACTTAATTAGATTCGTATACTTAACAGCAAATAATTCAAAACCTGCTATGACAGAGGTGTGGAAGAAATAATAAAGCATCTTAATAAAAGCAGGGCGTTTTTCTGGATAATACAAATTAAATAAAGTGCATAGGGCAGGGTAGACAAAGTATTCAAATGTAAAGCTAGATTTAATGGACTTCGAAAAAAATAGACGCTTAGGATATATGATGAGCTTTTTCTCTACAACTAGTAAACCGAAAAGCCAAGTAATTAGATGCTTAAATAAGAATGCTATTTGTGCTTCACGGATTCTTTTTTTAGGAACAAAAATAAGTAGTAATATAGCAGTAATACCCCATGCGGATAATTCGATATTTCTATCCAGTTTATTTTTCATTAATAAAGTCACCTCTACTTTAGGGTGACTAGAAATTTTAGTTTTATGTACTTTTTAGTTAGAAAAAAGTAGTTGAGGTAGATTAATACTACCTAATTCTCTCTAAACTTTATCATTCATTAATCGTTAACGCCTTAGCGGGAGCATGGATTCTAAAAGTGAGAATTGTTTAGATATATGCTCCTCTGTTATGCCTCCGACAAGAGAAAGTATGCCTAATCCTTCAATAACAAACATGAAATTCTCAGCAAGCATATCAATTTTCTCATTTCGTAATACGCCTTGGCGAACACCCAATAAAAGTATCTCTAAAATGGTGGATTTAATGTGATGAAGTAAGGACTGTTGGAAATGCCGATTTTCTTCGTTTTTATGCGTAAATAAAAACTCATAGGTAGAACGTAGCATGCTATCTTCTAAATGAAGCAAACGTTGCTTTTGGACTATTAAATATGAATTCCAAAGCTCGAAGAAAGGGGTGTTTTCCGCTACTGCCCTTTTTACTGCCTCAAAGTTTCGATGATTTCTCCGTTTTACTACCTCCATATATATTTCGTCAACTGAGCTGAAGTAAAGATAGATGCCACCCCTGCTTATAGAGCACTCGTCAATAATGTCTTGCATGGTTACATTAATATACCCGTTACGACAGAAGACGTCTTTTGCATGCTTTAATATAGTAGCTTCTTTTTTTCTTCTTCTTTCTATGTTCGATGTTCTTACCATTGCATTACTCCTAACTAAATGATGGATGACGCTTTTGTTGTTATGTGATAAAATCTATTTCATAATATATGACACGTGTGTCATTAAGTCAATATGCTAAAGAGGTGAGGAAATGCAATTGCCACAAATAGGTTTTATCGGAGCTGGCAAGGTAGGCATTACACTCGGTAAATATTTTTCTGAATATAATATTCCCATCTTCGGTTATTACAGTAAAACAAAAGCAAGTTCTAATCACGCGGCATTAATAACAAGATCTAGAAGTGTAACGCTACAAGAAGTTGTTCAAAATAGTGATTTGCTTTTTCTAACGGTTCCAGATTCTGCCTTGCCGGGAGTGTGGGAGCAGATACGGCAATTTCCCCTTGAAGGAAAGGAAGTATGCCATTGTAGTGGAACATTAAGTTCTTCTGTATTTCAAGATATTGAAAAATGGAGGGCATTGGGATTTTCTCTACATCCTCTTTGTGCCATTCATGATATCAATACCTCCTATTTAAGCATGCAGGGGGTTCATTTCACCTTAGAGGGGGCAAAGGGTGGAAATCATATACATAAATTACTGTCTAAATTAGCAAACCCCATTGAACATATTGCTCCTGAGAATAAAATTCTCTATCATGCGGCAGCAGTGTTCTGTAGTAACTTGGTCATTGGTTTGACAAAAATGGGTACAGACTTATTTCTGGCTAGTGGATTGAGCGAGAGTTTTGCTCAAAAAGCATGGCGGACGCTTTTTGAGCAAAACGCACAAAATGTTGTACAAATGGGATTACTTGCTTCGTTAACAGGTCCTATTGAAAGAGGTGATGAGACTACCGTGAAATCACATTTACATACCCTTCAGGGGCCTCATCGGCAAATATATGAAGTACTTTCCAAGGAATTGCTTGAGTTAGCCAAACAAAAGCATCCTGAAAGAGACTATTCAAAGTTAGAGGAGGAAATGCTGATATGAAGAATACGGTATTAACATTACAACAGCAAAAACGTAATGGAGATAAAATTACAATGCTTACGGCTTATGATTACACTACTGCGAAGCTCATGGATAAGGCAGGAATAAACTGTCTGTTGGTAGGTGATTCCCTTGGGATGGTAATGCTTGGATATGATAGTACGCTTCCTGTCACAATGGAAGATATGATACACCATACAAAGGCTGTAGCTAGAGGTGCAGAAAACGCTTTTGTCGTGGCGGATCTTCCATTTATGGCCTATCAAGTATCTGTAGAAGAAGCGGTCAGAAATGCTGGTAGATTAGTTAAAGAAGCGGGTGCACAAGCTGTCAAGTTAGAAGGCGGTAAGGAAGTGTGTGCCCAGATAGAGGCAATTAATCAAGCATCTATTCCAGTAATAGGGCATCTTGGATTGACACCGCAATCGGTAAATGTTCTTGGAGGGTATAAGGTACAAGGACGTGAACACGATGCAGCAGTTAAGCTATTGGAGGATGCATTAGCAGTAGAAAAAGCTGGTGCTGTAGCACTCGTGCTAGAGTGTGTACCGGCAACATTTGCTGAATGGATATCGAGCATACTAACTATACCAACAATTGGGATTGGTGCTGGAGCTGGTTGTGATGGCCAAGTCTTGGTGTACCAGGATATGCTTGCGATGTTTAGTGACTTATCTCCGAAGTTCGTGAAGAAGTATGGTGCTGTAGGTAACTTAATGAAAGAAAGCTTTGAACGCTATGCTCAAGAAGTGAAGGACGGTATCTTCCCAGGAGAGGAGCACATATATAATATGGATGAGGAAGTGTTAAATGAACTAAAAAAACAGTTCGAGGAGGAACAAAATGAATATCGCTAAGACCATTAAAGAGACAAGGCAGATTGTACAACAATGGAAAAATGAAAATCTTACGATTGGCTTTGTACCTACTATGGGATATTTACATGAGGGGCATGCGAGTTTGATAAGGCGTGCAGCTGAGGAGAATGATCGAGTTGTTGTTAGCGTCTTTGTTAATCCAATACAGTTTGGTCCATCTGAGGATTTGGATAAGTATCCTAGAGATATTGAAATGGACAAAAGGATATGTGAAGCAAATGGTGCTCACCTTATATTTGTCCCTGGGGTAGATGAATTATATCCTTTTGGTTTTAGCACATATGTTGATGTGGAAGGTCCATCAAAGGGACTTTGTGGGGGGAGTAGGCCCGGGCACTTTCGTGGAGTTTGCACGGTTGTTGCAAAGTTGTTTCATATTGTCCAACCAGACAGCGCATTCTTTGGTATGAAAGATGCGCAGCAACTTGCTGTTATCCGTAGAATGACCGAAGATCTATGTTTTCCGGTTCGGATTGTTGGTTGTCCCATTGTTAGGGAGTCGGATGGTTTAGCGCTTAGTTCTAGAAATAATTACCTAAATGATGTGGAGAGAAAAGCTGCATTATGTTTGTCTCAAGGTCTTGATGAGGGATTAAGATTGATCGAGAATGGTGAAAGAAATACACATGTAATAAAATCTGCTGTACGTAAAAAAATTGAACAAGAACCGCTTGCACGGGTAGATTATGTTGAAGCTGTTGATCCGAACACTATCCAGGGTATAGATTATATAAAAGAATCCATTCTATGTGCAGTAGCTGTTTTTATTGGTAATACAAGATTGATTGATAATTTTATTTGGGAAGAGGCATAACAAATGAATGTAACCATGTTAAAAGGAAAACTACATAGAGCTAAGGTAACTGAGGCGAATCTTAATTATGTTGGTAGTATTACAATCGATGAGCATTTAATGGAAGCTGCAGGGATATTAGAGTATGAACTAGTCCAAGTGGTCGATATAAATAATGGAAGTAGATTTGAAACGTATGTTATTAAGGGAGAACGGGGCTCGGGAATGGTTTGTTTAAATGGAGCAGCTGCCCGGTTGGTCCAAGTTGGAGATAACGTAATTATAATGAGCTATGCTCAGTTATCACTTGAAGAAACAGCTAATCATAAACCAAAAGTGGTATTGTTAAGTGAAGATAATCAAATTATGGAATTGACTGATAGTATTACACACGGAGGGCAAGCAAGAAGTTAATCTGTACTATATAGCCATCTCAATCTAACCTGGAAATATTTGTAATTAACGGTCTAATGGGCCTTAGCTCGAATTTTTAAGGTGATTGCCATCCACTCTGCTACAGAGGTTCATTACGTATAAACGGATCGTTTAGAAGTAAAAAGTAGCTATTTTCTATTTGTAGGTGAATTTTAGTATAATGGACAAGTAGGTTGAAAATGCTTTTCCCTTTGTTTCTCTTTACTTTAAGCTAGGAAATGAATTCGGCTATGTGTCTATAACGTGGTAAAAAGTAGTCATAAATCGGATACGCTAGCATCAAATTAGAATATGCATGTATGATAAGGTAAGGGAGGCTAGGGGATGCTAAAGTTTTTGAAGTACTTGTTTATTACCGTGTTGGTCCTTATCGGTATAGGATATGGTGTCTATTATGTTGGCATAAATCTAGCATCAGATAAATTGATGGAAGCTTTAACTGCACAATTAGAGAATAGCGGTGAATTGGAAAAGATAAAAAGAGCAATAGAAGGTGATCCGGAATTACGAGCTTTTCTACAGGATGCTCAATCTGTCGATGAAAGTACATTGCCATTTACAACGAAGGAGGAAGCTGCCAGACTTTTAGTGCAAAAAGTGGGTATATCGGGACTACAAGATATTCAAACGAAGGCAGAACAAGGTCGCATTACGAAGGATGAACTTATCCACGAAATGGAACAGAAATTAACAGATAAAGAGATAAAGGCATTAAAAGTAATAGCATATAAGGAACTATATAAATAGGTTTTGGTATTGAAGGAAGTTATGAAACGTATAAAATTCTCCCTTTCGATAAATTGCTTTTCCTTTAGGATTATGCAATTATATAACATGATATATTTCAAAAAATTTACTGGAGACCTTAGAAGGTTTCTTTTTTTACATGTATTAGGTAAAGAGAAAGAAGTGTAAGCACACCATGTTTACTGCTACGTATTCTTCTTATCAGATTGGTTTAAAATAGCGTAATAGTATTAAGGGAGGAAGGCTATGAATCATGATGACGAAAATATCATTATCTTTCCGAAATACGGAATGACCTTAAAGGAAGAGGGATTCCAAGCATTACAAGAGAAACGGTATAATGATGCATTATCGAAATTGAATGAGTTGTTACAATATAATATACATGATCATGAAGTGATTATTGGCAAATTAATGTGCTTAATGGAGTTGGGTCACTATCAAGAGGCTGAAGAATTGTGCGAAAGTATGATTGAGAATAAACAAGATGAACACTATTTCCACTATATACATATTTATTTAACGATAGTGTTCCAAACGAATAAATATGATGTATTAATGGATTTGATCGAAGTGGAGTTAGCTTCGGAAAATCTACCTACAATGTTACGAGAGCAATTTACCGAGCTATATAATATGAGTGAAAAAATGGAGTCAGATATAGTAGAAAAGCAGTCAACTATATTTATTGAAGAGCTACTGGAAGCTGTTTCCCTTTCGAACCATGAAAAGCAGTGGCAAACAATAACAAGGCTACGTTCTATGGAAGCTGAGCTAGATAATCGGGTAATCCAATTATTAGGACAAAATGAGGTACATCCAGTGGTGAAAACTGCTATCTTCTGTTGGCTACAAGAACAACATGTTACAAAGCAAGTTGATGTAGAAAAACAGGGCGTGAAAATTAATGTAAAACCTCATGATGTTCCAGAGATAGCAATGCACCCTACCTTTAAAGGGACATTAGCCCACCTACATGAAGTGGAGCAGGAGAACCCAACCTTATATCACTTTTTAAATCAGTTGCTCTATCGTTATTTTTATGTTCAATACCCGATTCTACCACCCGAATCCGACGCAGAACTACTGGCGGAGAGCTTGAAGATGATAGGCTATCAAATAATGAATCAACAAGGACTACCATCTATGCAAGATAAGGGGAAGGTAGTGGTGTATCGAGATGATATCTTAACCAGTGAGCAGTTATATTTATCTATCATTGAGGAATAAATCAAAACTTTAGCTTATGTCTTGAAAGGCTTAGTAATTATGTTATAATAAGATGGTTGCAATTTTAGAAAAGTGTTTATAAAAATACTTAAATGAATCTAATTAATGAAATTAAGTAGTTAATGGAAATAATAGATTTTTGGAGGGAAAAATATATGTCAGTAAAATGGGAAAAAAAAGAAGGAAATGAAGGAGTTTTAACTTTTGAAGTTTCTGCAGAAGAGTTTGAAACTGCTTTAGATAAAGCCTTCAAGAAAGTAGTAAAAACAGTTCAAGTTCCTGGGTTTCGTAAAGGTAAAATGCCTCGCCCAATTTTTGAAAAGCGCTTTGGTGTAGAAGCATTATACCAAGATGCAGTGGATATCGTATTACCTGAAGCATATACGAAAGCTGTTGAAGAATCTGGTATCGAGCCAATTGATCAACCTAGCATTGATATTGAACAAATCGAAAGAGGTCAAACATTAGTATTTACTGCTGATGTAACAGTTAAGCCTGAAGTTAAGCTTGGCGAGTATAAAGGTCTTGAAGTAGAAGAATTAGATTCTACTATTACAGATGAAGATGTAGATAACGAATTACAACAACTTAGAGAGCGTCATGCTGAACTAGTGGTAAAAGAAGAAGGTACTGTTGAAGAAGGCGACACGGTTGTAATGGATTTTGAAGGTTTCTTAGATGGTGAAGCTTTCGATGGCGGAAAAGGTGAAAACCATTCTCTTGAAATTGGTTCAGGTCAATTTATACCTGGATTTGAAGAACAACTAGTTGGTAAAGAGGCTGGCGTGGAAACTGAAATCCAAGTAACATTCCCAGAGGATTACCATGCGGAAGATTTAGCTGGTAAAGAAGCTACTTTCAAAGTAACAATTCATGAAATTAAATCAAAAGAACTTCCAGAGCTAGATGACGAGTTCGCTAAAGATGTCGATGATGAAGTGGAAACTCTAGAAGAGCTTAAAGCGAAAAAACGTGAAGAGCTTGAAACTGAGAAGAAGCAATCTGCTGAAAATGCAAAACGTGAAGAATTAATTAACAAAGCTTCTGAAAATGCAGAAGTAGAAGTTCCAGAAGTAATGGTTGAAACAGAACTTGATCGTATGATGCGTGAATTTGAACAACGCCTACAAATGCAAGGGATGACATTAGACCTTTACTACCAATTCTCTGGTCAAGATGAGAATGCTTTAAAAGAGCAAATGCGTGAAGATGCTGGTAAACGTGTCAAAACTAATCTAACTCTTGAAGCTATTGTGAAAGCTGAAAACCTTGATGTTACAGATGAAGATATAAAAGCTGAGTTAGAAAACATGGCTTCTATGTATGGCGTAGACACAGAGCAACTAACACAAATGCTTGGTGGTAACACAGAACCAATTAAAGAAGATCTATTATTCCGTAAAGCAATTGATTTCTTAGTGGATAATAGTAAAACAGTTGCATAATATAATAATGGACTGGTAATATACAACAAAAAACAAGGTGCGAAAATTCGTACCTTGTTTTTTTAAACAGAAAAGGATGTATATTCAAAGGATCCTAGCTTCGTAAGCAAGCAACAAGTAAGACTTACCACATCTATAGACTTCGATAAATGGAGTACCTTGTACTTTTCTTGCTTTCGAGAATGGTTTTCTTTAGTAATTTTATGTGTAATTTAGTATGATAAGAAACAAAGCAGTGTAAGAATCAGTATCAATTTTATTAGGTATCGTGTCATATACTAAATAAATCACACGAAAATAGGTTATCTGTAACATCGTAAAGAGAAAATAAATGGTATATACTACTTAGAGAACAGAGCAAAGTGTATATTATTTTGTTTTCAAAACGCCATCTGATATGATATCTATTATAACTGAACGTTTTGTGTTATTGACCAGAAATTTTAGGGGTGAAAAATTAATGTTCAAATTTAATGAAGAAAAGGGACAGCTAAAATGTTCATTTTGTGGTAAGAGTCAAGAACAAGTACGAAAGTTAGTTGCTGGTCCTGGTGTTTATATATGTGATGAATGTATTGAACTATGTACTGAAATTGTAGAAGAAGAATTAGGTACCGAAGAGGAAATGGAATTCAAAGAGGTTCCGAAGCCTAAAGAGATTTGTGAAATCTTAGATGATTACGTAATCGGACAAAAACAGGCGAAGAAGAACCTATCTGTAGCAGTATATAACCACTACAAACGTATCAATTCACCAAAGTCTACCGATGATGTTGAATTATCAAAAAGTAATATTGCAATGATCGGTCCTACTGGTAGTGGTAAAACACTACTTGCTCAAACTTTAGCTCGTATTCTCAATGTTCCATTTGCAATGGCGGACGCGACCTCTCTTACAGAAGCAGGATATGTTGGGGAAGATGTTGAGAACATTCTTCTAAAGCTAATCCAAGCTGCGGATTATGATATAGAAAAGGCCGAAAAAGGTATCATATACATTGATGAGATAGACAAGGTTGCTCGTAAATCAGAAAATCCTTCTATTACAAGAGATGTTTCTGGGGAAGGTGTACAGCAAGCACTTCTAAAAATACTAGAAGGAACCGTTGCTAGTGTGCCTCCTCAAGGAGGTCGTAAGCATCCGCATCAAGAGTTTATCCAGATTGACACAACGAATATCTTATTTATTTGTGGTGGAGCATTTGATGGAATTGAACAAGTGATTAAGAGAAGACTTGGTAAGAAAGTTATTGGTTTCGGCGCTAATGAAAAACAAGAAGAATTAGATAAAGGCCAACTCCTTTCTAAAGTGTTACCGGAGGATTTACATCGTTATGGTCTAATTCCTGAATTCATTGGAAGACTTCCAGTGATCGGTAGCCTTGAACCATTGGATGAGGAAGCATTAATTGAAATTTTAACAAAGCCTAAGAACGCACTTGTTAAGCAATACGAAAAACTATTCCAAATAGATAATGTTGAACTTGAATTTGAAGAAGATGCTCTAGTTGAAATTGCTAAGAAGGCAATCGAACGCAACACAGGTGCTCGTGGATTACGTTCTATTCTAGAAACCATCATGCTAGATGTGATGTTTGAACTTCCATCAAGAGAAGATATTACGAAGTGCGTAATTACGAAAGATACAGTAATCAATGAGAATGGTAGTCCAAGACTATATTTCACGGATGGTACTGTAGCTGAAGGAATTACGAAGCTTCCAAAAGAAAGTGCGTAAGTTTTACATTCAGGTAAGAAGAGGCTGACTAGGATTCTTGTCCCAACCAGATGAACCATCTGAAGCGGAATGAAAGTCCCTAGTTAGTCTTTTTTATTTTCATGACAAGGAAAAGAATTACCGAGACACTCTGAGGGTAAGCTAAATAATGTCACAGTCGTGCTCTTTTGTTTTACAAAGTTAATACACTTCTATAAACTTTAATATACATAAAATTTAATTCAATTTATTATTTGGAGGTACATACTAAGATGAATAATGATACAAAACAGGTTCCCCTCCTCCCGTTACGTGGTTTATTAGTATTTCCAACGATGGTGTTACATCTTGATGTAGGTAGAGATAAGTCTGTTGCTGCAATAGAGAAAGCTATGGTGGATGACCAGATTATCTTCTTAGCTGCTCAAAAGAAAGTAAGTATCGATGAACCTAAGCCTGATGAAATATATCGTATTGGAACACTGGCGAAGATTAAGCAAATGTTAAAGCTTCCTAATGGAACATTTCGTGTGCTGGTTGAAGGCTTAAATAGAGGAGAAATAATTCGATTCATAGATGAGGATAATGAGTTTACAGTTGAAGTTCAGGAATTAGAAGAGGTTTCTGGTGATTGGTTAGAGGAAGAAGCTCTCATGCGAAATATTCGGAAGCAATTTGAGCAATATGTAAAAGTTTCTAGAAAAATTACGAAAGAAACTCTGGCTACAGTTAGTGATATAGAAGAGCCAGGAAGATTAGCAGATATTATTACCTCACACTTATCATTGAAATTAAAAGATAAACAAGAGCTATTAGAGATGGTTAACACGAAAGAACGATTACAGCATCTGATCAATTTAATTTCTAACGAAAAGAAAGTTTTAGATTTGGAGAAAAAAATTGGGCAGCGTGTAAAATCCTCCATGGAGAAAACACAAAAGGAATACTATCTTCGTGAACAACTAAAGGCAATTCAACAAGAACTCGGTGATAAGGATGGTAAATCTGGTGAGGTAAGTGATTTACGGGAAAAGATTGAGAAATCCAATATGCCTGAACGAATCATGGAGGTCGCTTTAAAAGAATTAGGACGTTATGAAAAGGTTCCACAGTCATCTGCAGAGAGCTCTGTGATTCGAAACTATTTAGATTGGCTGTTAGCATTGCCATGGACGGAAAAGTCTCAAGATACAATTGAGATTCCACGTGCACAAGAAATATTGGATAAAGATCATTATGGTCTTAATAAAGTTAAAGAACGGATATTAGAATACTTGGCAGTTCAAAAGTTAACTAATTCTATAAAAGGGCCTATTCTTTGTCTTGTTGGGCCACCGGGTGTTGGTAAAACATCTTTAGCAAAATCCATCGCTAAATCGGTAAATCGCAACTTTGTGCGAATCTCTCTAGGTGGAGTTCGAGATGAAGCGGAAATCAGAGGACATAGAAGAACATACATTGGTGCTATGCCAGGGCGAATCATCCAAGGAATGCGCAAAGCAAAGACCATTAATCCAGTATTTTTATTAGATGAGATTGATAAAATGTCTAATGACTTCAGAGGAGATCCTTCCTCTGCCATGCTCGAAGTATTAGATCCAGAGCAGAACAATAGCTTTAGTGACCATTTTATTGAAGAGACATACGATTTATCGAATGTTTTATTTATTGCTACAGCTAACTATGTTAATAACATTCCTGGACCATTATTAGACCGTATGGAGCTCATATCACTTTCCGGTTATACAGAGATGGAGAAGCTTTATATTGCCAAAGAGCATCTTTTCCCTAAACAACTGAAAGAGAATGGCTTGAAAAAAAGCAATCTCCAAGTTAGAGATGAAGCATTGCTCAAATTAATTCGTCTATATACAAGAGAAGCTGGTGTACGTACACTAGAGCGGCAGATTGCTAAGGTATGCCGTAAAGCAGCAAAACTTATTGTATCGAACGAGAAAAAACGAGTGGTTGTAACAGAAAAGAGTTTAGAGGAGTTGCTCGGTAAACCGATTTTCCGATATGGTCAAATGGAAAAAGAAAACCAAATTGGAGCAGCAACCGGACTTGCGTATACTACGGTTGGTGGTGATACATTATCTATCGAAGTATCACATTATCCTGGAAAAGGTAAATTAACGCTGACAGGTAAGCTTGGTGATGTTATGCGTGAATCTGCTCAAGCTGCATTTAGCTATATTCGCTCTAGAGCAGAGGAGCTTGGCATCCAACAAGATTTTCATGAAAAGTATGATATTCACATTCATGTTCCTGAAGGTGCCACACCTAAGGACGGTCCTTCTGCAGGAATAACAATGGCAACGGCGCTAGTGTCTGCCCTATCGAACCGTGCCGTAAAAAAAGAAGTAGCCATGACAGGGGAAATTACATTAAGAGGACGTGTGCTTCCGATTGGTGGACTAAAAGAGAAGACCTTGAGTGCACATCGTGCGGGTATCACGACAATTATCTTCCCAGAAGATAATAAAAAGGATCTAGATGATATTCCAGAAAGTGTAAGAAATGAATTAACCTTTATCCCAGTAAATCATCTGGACCAAGTATTAAAGCATGCCCTAGTGGAGGAGAAAAATGAAAGTAACAAACGCTGAAATTGTAATTAGTGCCGTTAGTAAGAAACAATATCCAAACGATCAACTACCTGAAATTGCTCTAGCAGGCCGATCCAATGTTGGGAAATCATCGTTTATTAATAAGTTAATCAACCGCAAGAACCTAGCGCGAACATCATCAAAACCAGGTAAAACACAAACATTGAACTTCTATCGAATCAATGACGCCTTTTATTTTGTCGATGTTCCTGGATATGGATATGCGAAGGTTTCCAAAACCGAACGTGAAAAATGGGGAGTCATGATGGAAGAATATTTTCAGACTCGTGAGACATTAAAGGCTGTATTACTTATAACCGATATTCGCCATGAGCCAACTCGTGACGATATCCAAATGTATGAATTCTTAAAGCATTTTGATCTTCCTGTAGTGGTTGTTGCAACGAAATTAGATAAAATTCCAAAAGGGAAACGAGCACAACATATTAAACGAACCATTAATACGCTACAAGTGGACAAAGGTGATCTCGTGTTGCCTTTCTCAGCGGAAACTGGTGAAGGTAAAGATGAAGCTTGGGGAATTTTGAAGAAGTATTTATAGTGTAAACGTAATAATAAGAAAATAGATGGAAAACCGAATGATACACGAGCAGAGTCATTGCTCATCATTCGGTTTTTTTTGGAGAGAATTAATTTTGTGCCCAGCTCTTTTTAAGATGCAAGGGGCAACCGTGTGAAGTTTACCAACCGCAAAATATAATTACATCCATCTTTTTCCGTCACAGCAGCCTGCAAAATATTGGACATTTTGATGAATTCCTACTGCAAGACAGTATTATGAAGCAATTGTAAGAGATGAGTACTTATATGCCTATAATAAAGTTAGTGCATCTTATATCAATATTAATCTGATTATTTCCAATTCGATGTTCAATTTATATCTTGTTATACTTTTGAAGTGGGAAATGAGTGAATCATTTCAAAATAACAAGAGAGGGAGAAATTTGTTATACTATGAGAAAACTGAAAATTACACTATTTTTCGCGTTTTTATTAGTTGTACTAGCTGCATGTGGGTCAGAGGAGAGCCCCGATGATACATCAGATAATCAAGCACATAATGAAGATCAAAACCGAAGTTCAGAATATGCATTGTTAGAGGAAGGTAAGCTAATTTTTGCTGCTTCAGGTGAGTTCAAGCCGTTTAGTTATATGGAAGGTGCTGAAATGGTTGGTTATGATATTGCGGTAGCAGAAGCAATTGCTGAAAAACTTGGTCTAGAACCAGTAGTCCAAAAGGCTAAGTTTTCCGGAATTGTTACAGGAGTGAATGAAGGACGTTACGATATTGCGGTTGCGAGTCATACCATAACAGATGAACGACTAGAAAAAGTTAACTTCTCCATACCGTATTATTATTCAGGTCCAGTTATTTATACAAGACCAGATAGTGACATACAATCAGCTGCAGACCTAAACGGGAAGGAAATATCTGTTTCGAGAGGCTCAACCTATGTAGAAATAGCACAAGAGTATACAGATAATATTCCACAAGTAGATAGTGATGTAGTGGCATTGCAATCATTAGCATCCGGGCATCACGATGCTGTCATAACGGATGAAATCACGGGACAATCGGCAATTCAGAATGGTTTAGAGATTGAAAATCGTGGGCAATTAGGTGTCAGTGAGCAAGCTGTCGCTGTAAACAAAGAGAATGATGCTTTGTTAGAAGCTATTAATGGTGCACTTCAAGAATTAAAGGATAGTGGAGAGCTAGCTAAATTAGCTGAAGAATGGGTCGGTGTTGACATTACGCAAGAACCAGAAGAATTAGAGTAATTTCCATCGAGTAAAATGATAAGGAGTTGGAACACTTGTCTCATTTTCTACAAGTATTTATAAATAGCTATCCTTTATTTCTTCAAGGTCTGAAGATAACCATCTATTTATCCATCGCATCGCTAGTAATTGCTTTTGTAATCGGTTTATTCTTTGCCATTCTTAAAATCTCCAACATTAGACCACTTCAATGGATTGCAGATGCGTATATTTGGGTGATAAGAGGTACGCCATTAATAGTTCAGATTTTTGTTCTGTATTATGGCATTACAGAACTCATCTTGATTAATGCATTTTGGGCTGGTGCTATAGGGCTAGCCATCCATAGTGGTGCATATATTGCTGAGATTATTCGCGGAACTATTCAGTCGATTGATAAAGGTCAAATGGAAGCAGGGCGTTCCTTAGGGATGACCAAGCCGCAAACAATGAGAAGAATCATTCTCCCACAAGCATTTCGTCGAGCGATTCCTTCCCTTGGTAATCAATTTATCATTGGAATTAAAGATTCGTCATTAGTTTCCTTTATTGGAGCACAGGAGCTATTTGGAGTTTCAAGTTCCTTAGGATCAAACTCTTTTGATTTCCTAACATTCTATTCCATTGCTGCCGTCTATTATTTATTTATTGTGTTTATCCTAACGGCTGTAGTAAATAGGGTAGAAAAGAAATTAGCAAAAAGTGATTAAGGGAGGTAAACGAAATGGCTAGGAGAAAAATGGTTCGGGTGGAACAATTAAATAAATCATTCGGTGATTTACATGTATTGAAAGATATTGATCTTACGGTAGAAGAAAGTGATGTTGTCGTATTAATTGGTGCAAGTGGCTCCGGTAAAAGTACGTTGTTACGTTGCATCAATTTTCTTGAGTTAAAGGATGACGGTAAGATATTCCTGGAAGAGGTTCAGATTGAAAAAGATTCACATGACTTAAATCATATTCGTCAACGGGTAGGGATGGTTTTTCAGCATTTTAATCTCTTTCCACATAAAACGGTATTAGAAAACATCATCGAGGCCCCAGTATTAGTTAAAAAACTTCCTAAGAAAACAGCAATAGAAGAGGCAAAAGTATTGCTTGATAAAGTAGGACTTGGTGACAAGTATGATGTCTATCCTTCAACATTATCAGGTGGACAGAAACAGCGTGTGGCAATCGCTCGATCCCTTGCAATGAAACCAGATGTGATGTTATTTGATGAACCAACCTCTGCATTAGACCCTGAATTAGTGGGTGAAGTTCTGACAACTATGAAGGAGCTAGCTGATGAAGGAATGACCATGGTAGTTGTCACACATGAAATGGGGTTTGCTAGAGAAGTGGCGGACTGGGTTGTGTATATGCATGACGGAAAAATTGTAGAATACGGAAAACCGGATGGAATTTTTGAACAACCAAAGGAAGATCGAACGAGAGCTTTCTTAAGTTCAATTTTATAACAATAAAGGGTTCTCTTAGGAAACGACCTAAGAAAACCCTTTTTATTTTTTCTTTAATAAGTATATCCCGATTACAACTAGCACGATTGGCCAATAAACTTGTGCGAAATTCACTACATCATGTATCCAATCAAACCATGGTGGAATATTAACCGAAAAGATGAAAACACCAGATAGTAAAGTAAGAATAAGCCCCGGTAGTAAGCCCTTTTTTGTTTTGATATAACGAATCAAAAAGGCGATACCTATAATGAGAGGGTACATGGCCCAATGGTCAATCCAGAAGCTATAATGTCTAATTCCATGGAAATGTATTCCGAATCCTAATAAGAGCGTTCCGCTAAATAGTAAATTATAATCCTTTACCTTAAAGCTATAGATTAGCATCGCAAGGCCAATAATAATTAATATGGTAGGCCAAGAATAAAAGTCAGTAAAGATAGGCAACTTTAATTGTCTAAATAAAAAATATAAACCAATGCCAATTAGCAAGTAGGCTGTAAGGGTATTTTTATTTTTCATTTCCTCACCTTTCGCGTGTTCATATACTGTATGTTGATTTCTTGATTCTTATAGTATGGTGTGTTAGAGTACATCTGAGTTTATCTTTATGATAGCATATATTTTTAAAACATACTTTCATAATCTGTTCACAAAACCAAAAAACGAAACGTTTGTACTGTGATATACTAGTTACAGTATGAAATCTAGGTTGAATTTGAACCGCTATATTTTCGGAGGAGAGATACGGTGCATATTTTAAAAGTTGGTTTAAATTACAAAACAGCCCCTGTCGAAATTAGAGAAAAACTAACTTTCTCAGAAAACTCTCTTCAGGATGCTATGCAAGAATTAAAAACAAGAAAAAGTATATTAGAAAATGTCATCTTATCAACCTGTAATCGTACAGAGATCTATGCTGTAGTAGATCAACTACATACAGGGCGTTATTATATAAAGCAGTTTCTAGCTGATTGGTTTCATGTTGATAAAGAAGAGCTTGCCTCTTTTTTAAGAATAACAGAGGATGATGGGGCTTTTGAGCATTTATTTAGAGTTTCATCAGGACTTGATTCTATGGTGCTTGGGGAAACGCAAATACTTGGACAAGTTAAACAGGCTTTCCTATCTTCACAAGAAGTAAAAGCTACTGGAACCATTTTTAACGAGTTATTTAAGCAAGCCATTACCTTTGCTAAACGAGCTCAAAAAGAAACTGCCATCGGTGAAAATGCCGTCTCGGTTAGCTATGCTGCTGTCGAATTAGCCAAGAAAATCTTTGGAACGTTGCAAGATAAACATGTCGTAATTGTTGGTGCTGGAGAGATGGGCGAACTTGCTGCTAAAAACTTACAAGGATCTGGAGCTACGAAAATAACGGTAGTAAACCGAACTTTGGAAAAGGCAAATATGCTAGCAGAACAGTTTCATGCACAAGCAGAACAGCTGGATAACTTAAGTGCAGTCTTAGAAAATACCGATATATTAATCAGTTCTACTGGATCAGATTCGTTTGTCATGACACATGACATGCTAGAACCAATTCAAAAGAAACGTAAAGGACGACCTTTATTTTTAGTAGATATTGCTGTTCCTAGAGATTTGGATCCTGAATTAGGGAAATTAGATAATGTATTTTTATATGATATTGATGATTTACAACATATCGTGGATGAGAATCTAGAAACGCGTAAGAAAGCTGCAGAGCAAATTGAATTACAACTAGAGAAAGAAATCATTACCTTTAAAGAATGGATGAAAACATTAGGTGTTGTTCCAGTAATATCTGCATTAAGGAAAAAAGCACTTTGCATTCAAGCTGAAACAATGAAAAGTATTGAGCGAAAGATGCCTGACTTAACTGACCGAGAGAAGAAGGTATTAAGTAAGCACACGAAAAGTATTATTAATCAATTACTTAAGGATCCGATTACACAAGCAAAAGAACTAGCAGGCACAGATAATGCAAGTGAGGCGTTACAGCTATTTGTTGATATCTTTGGTATTGAAGAAGAAGTGAAAGAAGAGTTCGCTAAACAAGCAGTTAAAAATGATGAATTACTTCAATCATTAAAGAAAGAGATTCCATTAGCGAGTAAATTTGCGGAAGTAACGCAGTAAAGGGTTTGTCGTATGGTAGAGGTACGTTGGATCTATGAAGGAATACTATGTGTTTATGCATTAAGTCTGATATGTTATTTTATTGATTTTGTACAGCAAAACCGGAAGGCAAATGTATCTGCCTTCTGGTTACTTTGTATGGTTTGGCTCTTTCAAACCGTTTTTTTATTATCTACTGTTATAACAGAGAATCGATTTCCTATTGCAACGTTAACCGATAGCTTATATTTTTACGCATGGGTATTAGTGACCTTTTCTGTACTAATGAATCGCTTATTTAAAACGTATTTCATGGTGTTTTTTATTAATTTGTTTGGATTTTTTGTCTTACTGATGCATATATCGCTTGTCGCGAAAAACCAGGTGACAGAGAGTGGGATACAGCTTGTTGATGAAATATTAATTGCACATATTTCCTTGGCAATTCTCTCATACGGTTTCTTTACCATTTCGTTTATATTTTCTCTTATGTATATTGTGCAATATCATTTCTTAAAAGAAAAGAAAGCGATAAAATGGGTATGGAAATT
The DNA here is from genome assembly GCF_055550225.1 of Ornithinibacillus liuyingii. Lineage (NCBI taxonomy): Bacteria > Bacillati > Bacillota > Bacilli > Caryophanales > Bacillaceae > Ornithinibacillus > Ornithinibacillus liuyingii. Next base: position 176,652 of record NZ_JBPWOS010000005.1, read on the forward strand.
AGGGGACTTAAACCGACTAGAGCGTTATACGTTTCGTACGATCACCATTGGTGTCCCATTATTATTAATTGGTATCATTTTAGGATTTGCGTGGGCATATACCGAGGATGTTGAATTTTATTGGTTTGATTTAAAAACAATAGGGTCGATACTAGTTTTGGGTATCTATATCACGTATTTACTACTACGAGTTGTACGGCGAATGGCTGGAAAATCTCTTGCTACCTACAATGCTTTTGCATTTTTTATATTGATTATTAACTTCTTTTTATTTACTAGGCTCTCAAATTTTCACATTTAACTAGGAGGATTACTATGCGTAAAATTATCGTTGGATCTAGACAGAGCAACCTTGCCCTAACTCAGACGAATTGGGTGATTAACGAGCTGAAAAAGGCAGGAGTGGAAAACGAGTTTGAGGTTAAAAAGATTGTAACCAAAGGAGATAAAATCCTGGACGTCACACTGTCTAAAGTTGGTGGTAAAGGATTATTCGTCAAGGAAATAGAAAAAGCTCTCTATGATAAGGAGATTGATTTTGCAGTTCACAGTATGAAAGATATGCCTGCTGCATTACCAGAAGGCTTAATTATCTCAGCTATTCCAGTTAGGGAAGATCACCGGGATGCCCTTATATCGAAAAATCAAGTTCCATTAAGAGAGTTACCAGAAGGAGCAGTAGTTGGTACGAGTAGTCTTCGCCGTGCTGCGCAAATCCTTGCTGAAAGACCGGATCTTGAAATTAAATGGATTCGTGGAAATATAGAAACGAGAATTCGTAAATTACAAGAAGAAGATTACGATGCCATTATCTTAGCAGTCTCTGGATTAAAGCGTGTCGGCTTAAATGAGGATCTGATTACAGAGTACTTAGAACCAGACGTTTGTGTGCCTGCGGTAGGTCAAGGGGCACTTGCTATTGAAAGCCGTGAAGATGACCAAGAATTAAATGATATACTAGCAAAAATAAATGATGCTTATACCGTTAAAACCGTGACTGCTGAAAGGACTTATTTGAATTTATTAGAAGGTGGCTGCCAAATTCCCATCGGCGGATTCGCTCATTTAGAAAATGAAGATGTCGTCCTAAACGCCCTTGTTGGTACACCAGATGGTAAAACCATTCTTAAAGAAGTCGTACGAGGTACAGACCCGGTACAGGTTGGAAAAGAAGCGGCGGAGAAGTTGTTACGACTAGGTGCAAAAGATATTATTGAACGCGTAAAAGAGGAGTTAGATCAGTAATGCTTCCATTAGCAGGGAAGAATGTATTGGTTACCAGGGAAGCGAGTTTGGCAAAAAAATTTACCAATCAACTCCTTGATAATGGGGCTAATGTATATGAGGTACCTTTATTAAAGATTACCAGTAGAAGCGCAGTAGATATCGTACAAAGATTACAGAATATGGATACGTTAGAATGGATTTTTTTCACGAGTGTAAATGGTGTGGATTGTTTTTTTTCTATCCTAGAGGAAGAGGACGTAACACTGGATAATGTGAAAATTGCTGTTGTAGGAAAAAAAACTGCAACAGTTCTAGCTAACTATGGATATAAGCCCGATTTTGTCCCGTCTATTTACGATGGTGAAAATCTAGTAATAGAGTTTCTAGAAAAATATCAGGAAATAAAACAGGTCTTATTAGTTCAAGGTAATAGATCTAGAGATGTTGTTGCGAAGGGTTTATCTAAGGCTGGTGTTCAACACCAATCCTTGGTCGTCTATGATACAAATTATAATTTTGATGTTGAAACTAAATTAAGACAGGTGCTAGAGAAAGTATCATTTGATTTTATTACATTTACAAGTCCATCTACGGTCGAAGCTTTTACAACGTTTTCTACTAGGACATTACCAGAGTATACGAAAATTGTTTGTATTGGAAGGACAACAGAAGCAAGGGCGAGACAGCTTGGCCTTAAGAATATAATTACTCCAGAAACCTATACGATTGAGTCTATGATTGAAGTAATGTGTAATGAATAAAAGAGAGGATTGAGATACATGAATAATAATACTGAATTTAAACGTCATCGCCGTTTACGGTCATCTAATTCGATGAGAGCAATGGTTAGAGAAACCCATCTCCATGTAGAAGATTTTATTTATCCAATGTTTGTTGTAGAAGGTAGTAATGTAAAAAATGAAGTACCTTCTATGCCAGGAGTCTATCAAGTATCCATGGATCTTCTATTAGATGAAGTGAAAGAGGTTGTCGAGCTTGGTATTAAATCCATCATTCTATTTGGTGTTCCAAATGAGAAGGATGAAGTTGGTACAGGTGCTTTTATTGAAACTGGAATTGTCCAAGAGGCAACAAGATTAATAAAGCGCGCATATCCAGAAATTCTTATCGTTGCTGATACCTGTCTATGTGAATACACATCTCATGGTCATTGTGGAGTGATTCATGACCATGATGTAGATAATGATGAATCCTTACAATTACTTGCCCGAACTGCGGTATCGCAAGCGGAAGCTGGTGCTGACATTATTGCCCCATCTAATATGATGGATGGATTTGTCAAAGTAATTAGACAAGCCTTAGATGAAGCAGGATTTACCAATATACCTATTATGTCCTATGCAGTGAAGTACGCTTCTGCCTTTTATGGTCCTTTCCGTGATGCAGCAGATAGTACACCACAATTTGGTGACCGCAAAACCTATCAAATGGATCCTGCCAACCGCCTAGAGGCATTAAGAGAAGCGGAATCGGATGTGGTAGAGGGTGCAGACTTCTTAATTGTAAAACCAGCACTATCCTACTTAGATATTGTTCGTGATGTCCGCAATCATTTTAACTTGCCAGTTGTTGCTTATAATGTAAGTGGCGAATATTCCATGGTAAAAGCAGCAGCTTTAAATGGTTGGATTGATGAAAAGAGTTTAGTAATGGAAAAATTAACGTCGATGAAACGTGCAGGTGCAGACTTAATTATTACCTATTTTGCTAAAGATGTGGCGAAGTGGTTGAAGGAAGAAAATTAAACGGGGTGGTTATGATGAAACAATTCAATCAATCAATTGATGCGTATCAAGAAGCGGTTAATTTGATGCCTGGTGGTGTTAACTCACCGGTTAGAGCATTTAAATCGGTAGGGATGGACCCAATTTTTATGGAAAGTGGAAAAGGGTCTAAAATCAAAGATATTGATGGCAATGAGTATATTGATTACGTGTTGAGTTGGGGACCGCTTATCTTAGGGCATGCAGACGAACGAGTTGTTAGTAAGCTACATGAAGTTATTGAAAATGGAACAAGCTTTGGTGCCCCTACGGTACTGGAGAATAAACTAGCAAAGTTAGTAATTGAACGAGTTCCTTCCATAGAAGTAGTTCGTATGGTAAACTCCGGGACAGAGGCGACGATGAGCGCATTACGACTAGCTCGTGGATTTACTGGTAGAGATCTTATCTTAAAATTTGAGGGTAGCTACCATGGCCATGGTGACTCATTATTAATTAAAGCTGGGTCTGGTGTTGCTACTTTAGGTCTTCCAGACAGCCCAGGTGTACCGAAAACAATTGCCCAAAATACAATTACCGTTGCTTATAATGATCAAGAGGGTGTTCGTACTGCTTTTGAGAAATACGGTCATAACATTGCAGCAGTTGTTGCAGAACCAGTATGTGGTAATATGGGTGTGGTTCCTCCTACTAATGAATTTTTACAATTCCTCAGAAAGATAACAGAAGATCATGGATCACTGTTAATTTTTGATGAGGTTATGACAGGCTTCCGTGTAGGTTACCATTGTGCACAGGGACATTTTGACGTGACGCCTGATTTGACATGCCTAGGTAAAGTAATTGGTGGAGGCTTACCAGTTGGAGCCTATGGTGGTAAGCGCGAAATTATGCAACAAGTAGCACCTGCAGGGCCGATATATCAAGCAGGAACATTATCTGGGAACCCATTAGCAATGACTGCAGGATATGAAACGCTAAGTGCTTTAACGAAAGAATCTTATGAAGAAATGAATAAAAAAGTAGATTTATTAGTAGAAGGCTATCAGCAAGCTGCGAATGATTATCATATTCCATTACAGATAAATCGAGCAGGATCGATGGTTGGCGTTTTCTTTGCAGAAGAACCAGTGACTAGCTTTGCTACTGCATCCAAATCGAATCTAGATCATTTTAATCAGTATTATCGAATTATGATAGAAGAAGGTGTCTTCTTACCACCATCACAATTCGAAGGTTTATTCTTATCTACAGCACATACTGAAGAAGATATCCAAAGAACAATTCAAGCAGCTAGAAAAGCATTTTCACAGCTTGCATAACCAATCTAAAAAACGAACTAATGCATTCTGATAACAAGAATGGCAGATTAGTTCGTTTTTTATTGTATCTCTAGCCTTTCCCGATAGCCCACCTAGTTAATCTATAACCCACTCCATATTCACAAATCAAAAATACGTTTTTCCACTAAGAGATTTCCTCTACTTAGCATATCCTAAGGTCTTGACTCATATAGATAATTAAGAGATAAGGCATATGGAATGTATGTTTTGAAGGGAGGAAACCACTTGGTAAACGAACAGAATTTATTTCGTTTTGACTTGAATGAGTCATTGTACTTTGAAAAGGGTCAGGAAGTTGCTGAAATTATGGGGATTTCCTTGGAACCGGAAATTTCTATACAAGAATTTGCTGATTTTATTTCCATTAGAGGTGTAATTGAATTACAAGGTTCTTATCAGAAAGCTCAAACCATAGGTGAGAGCACGGAGTCGTACCTAGACGGGTATGATTCAAAGCGTTATATGGAAAGGGTTACTGACGCAGAGTATGGTGTTGCTGAATTTAGGCATCGTTTTCCTGTTGAAATCACTGTCCCATCCTATCGAGTGGAAAATTTAGATGATGTAACTGTTTTCATCTCGGAGTTTGATTATGAATTACCAGAATCAGATCACTTGTATTTGCGTTCCACTATTGAAATTCATGGTATACGTAATCAAGTAGAAGAGGAGGAGGCAGAAGCAGCAGTAGAAGTAGAAGCAGACGAAGAGCCTACTACAGAAGCACTTCTAGAAGAAGAACCTGCTCTAGCAAGAAATGAGGAAGAGGTTTTTGAATTTGATGTAAAACATGAAGACGAATCTTCCACCTACATAGAAGATTCGCCAGAGCCACTTCCAACCTTGTCGCAAGAAGAAATAAATGATTCTATTGAAGATGATAGATGGAAGTTCATGCAAAAAACACAAACCTTTGACGAATTCTTTAATAAAAACCAAGAGCCAGAAATAGAGGTGGAAGAGGAATTGCATGAACCATCATCCTCGGAGGAAGAGACTTATAGTCTGGATGATTCTGATGAAAGTAGGACTGAAAAAGCAGATTTGACCTATCTAGCCGATATGTTCCGAGGTGGGGAAGAACAATACGCAAAAGTAAGGCTGTGCATTGTTCAGGAAAAAGATACATTAGAATCCCTGGCTGAACGATATGAAACAACAACGCTTCATATCCGTAACCAAAATCGATTAGAGGATGATGATATTACAGAAGGTCAATTACTTTATATTCCTGTGAAAAATAAATGAACAACGTATACCCCTTGGTCAAAAATCAAGGGGTATATTAATGGGATACTTTATAGGTGGTGAAGCTCTTGGAGAATGTTCGGCGAATTCTAGAATCGTATCATGTCTTTCCTGTTGATATAGAAAAAGTAACCGAACGTCTATATCATATTCAAGGTAATAAACAGAAATATGCATTAAAGAGAAGTAATCTACAAGAAGAAAGAGTTCCATTATGGTTAGACATCTACCATATGGCACATGCCCAGAATATACAACATATCGTACCAGTATATGTAAACCAAAAAGGAGAACTATTTACGAAGGATGGAGAGGATATCTATTATTTAACCCCCTGGATCGAAACAAGTAATCGACATCCTTCTATTGGAAAAGTATATCAACATCTTGGATATATTCATGCAAAAACGAGGAAAACACTGCAGTTAAACGAGAAAGAATTGGAAAATGCACGGGAAAATTTTCTCGTCTATAAAAAACAAATAATGGAGCTAAGAAAGAAGCTACTAGTTCATGTAGAAAATTTTGAATCGAAACATTTTATGTCACCGGTCGAACTATTAGTTTGTACACAGTACCGTGACCTTGTGCAAGTCTTTTTTATCGTAGAGAAGCGACTGAATCAATACTTAGAATCTCTTGAAGAATTAGCAGAGTGGCAAGTATGTCTCTGTCATGGAAATGTGAAAGATTCCCATGTTCTTCATGGGAATCAGATTTATTTCATTAACTGGGAGAAGGCAACTTATAACCACCCCATTATAGATTTGACTTTATTATGGAAGCATAAAACCTTTTACCATGATACAGAGGTAGGGCCTTTGTTGGAACAATTTAAGCTATATACAGATGAAAACCAGTTGGAAAATCGCGAACTAACACTATTAGCGCTTTATTTACTTGATCCTTCAGAATATATAAGCGCCATCGATACGTATGTGGAAGATAAATCTTCTAACAGCACGATGGAATTAGTAGTAAAGCTACAGCGATATCATCGTCAATTAATGTTTGGGATACGTTTTTCTTTATTTGTGGAGGAGGAATTTGAAATGGTACCACTGGATGAAAGTAGCAGTGAGGATTAAATCCACTTCAAATAAAAAGCAATATAAATTCCTGCTAACAATAAAGTTAGTAAGACATCAAAAGTTGTTGGGAGAAAAATAGTTCGGATTAATTGGAAAATAAGTATCGGTAGTGTAATCTGTTCTGCAATAATTAAGCACTTTCTAGCCCATGGTGGTAATCGGTAACGATAATATCTTGCCATATGTCATCACCTCCATAAAGAATGCACCAAATACTTCTTTTTTTAATACTATATGTATAAACCAAGCTACTTCGTGCCATTATCTAAATAATAGTTGATTTTAGGATTAAAATTGGCTAAAATAAGAAAATAATCATATACGAAAGCATATGAGAGGGAAGAGTACAGAATAGTTACCTCAAAGAGAGGAAAACAGTGGTGAGAGTTTTCTAGGTAAACGTTTTGGAAGGTCGCCCTTGATGCAGCAACTCTGAATTAGTAGTAGGAGCTTGCCGGTTCATAACCGATATCAAACAATGAGTGTACAGGGATACATTACCTGTAAACAAAGGTGGTACCACGGAAATTCAACCCTTTTCGTCCTTTATTTAGGATGAAAGGGGTTTTTTTATTTCGGGTAAATCTTTGATTTCATTTTGATAAAGGCCTAATCATTATTGTTTTTTTAAGTGGCTAAGGAAATCACATTACCCTTAACTTTAAAGGAGGCTGATATTAATGCAAGAAAACAACACAACTCTACCACCGAAATACGACCCACAAGCAGTAGAGCAAGACCGCTATAAGTTCTGGCTAGATGGGAAATACTTTGAAGCAACCGGAGATCCAGAAAAAGAACCATTTTCTATCGTAATTCCACCGCCTAACGTAACGGGTCGCCTACACCTTGGTCATGCATGGGATACAACAATGCAAGATACCATTTCCCGTATGAAACGGATGCAAGGCTATGATGTACTATGGTTACCAGGTATGGACCATGCAGGGATTGCGACACAGGCGAAAGTAGAAGCACGACTGAAAGAAGAAGGCACAAACCGTTATGAACTTGGTCGAGAAAAATTCCTACAAAAAGCTTGGGATTGGAAGGAAGAATACGCGTCCTTTATAAGATCTCAGTGGGAAAAATTAGGTCTAGGGTTAGATTATTCAAGAGAACGCTTTACACTCGATGAAGGCTTATCAGAAGCTGTTAAGGAAGTGTTTGTAAAGCTATATGAAAAAGGACTAATTTATCGTGGTAAATACATCATTAACTGGGATCCAGTAACGAAAACGGCTCTATCAGACATTGAAGTTATTTATAAAGAAGTAAACGGCAATTTCTATCATATGAAATATCCAATTAAAGATAGTGATGAAACAATTGAAATTGCGACGACAAGACCAGAAACGATGCTTGGTGATACTGCGGTTGCCGTAAACCCGAAGGATGAACGCTATCAACACCTAATTGGTAAAACAGTTGTTCTTCCGATTGTTGGACGTGAAATCCAGATTATTGCTGATGAATATGTTGATATGGAATTTGGGTCTGGTGCAGTTAAAATTACTCCAGCTCATGATCCTAATGATTTTGAAATAGGAAATCGTCATAATCTTGAGCGTGTACTCGTAATGAATGAAGATGGCACCATGAATGAAAACGCAGGCAAATATGAAGGCATGGACCGTTTTGAATGCCGTAAGCAAATTGTAAAAGACCTACAGGATATGAGCGTCCTTTTCAAAATTGAAGAACATGTTCATCAAGTCGGACATTCAGAACGTAGTGGGGCAGTTGTTGAACCGTATTTATCTACACAATGGTTTGTAAAAATGCAGCCACTTGCTGATTCTGTATTAGAAATGCAAAATACCGAGGAACGAATTAACTTTGTTCCAGAACGCTTTGAACGAACATATTTAAACTGGATGGAAAATATTCGTGACTGGTGTATTAGTCGTCAATTATGGTGGGGACATCGTATTCCAGCATGGTATCATAAAGAAACAGGGGAATTATACGTTGGAAAAGAAGCGCCTAGTGATATAGAGAACTGGGAGCAAGATGAGGATGTATTAGACACATGGTTCTCCAGCGCATTATGGCCGTTCTCTACAATGGGTTGGCCAAATGAAGAGGCTGAGGATTTTAAACGTTATTTCCCTACAGATGTTTTAATTACTGGTTATGATATTATCTTTTTCTGGGTAGCTCGTATGGCATTTCAATCGAAAGAGTTCACTGGAAAACGACCATTTAAAGATGTATTACTCCATGGATTAATCCGTGATTCAGAAGGTAGAAAGTTCAGTAAGTCACTTGGGAATGGTGTAGATCCAATGGATGTCATCGAGAAATATGGTGCAGATTCACTACGTTATTTCTTATTAACAGGGACTTCACCAGGCCAGGATATGCGTTTCTATTGGGAAAAAGTAGAATCAACCTGGAATTTTGCCAATAAAATCTGGAATGCATCACGTTTCTCTCTAATGAATTTAGAAGGTTTTACGTATGAAGATATTGATTTAACTGGTGAGCTATCTTTAGCAGATAAATGGATTCTAACAAGATTAAATGAAACCATCGAACAAGTAACACGTAACACTGATAAGTATGAGTTTGGTGAAGCAGGAAGACATCTTCATAACTTTATTTGGGATGAATTGTGTGATTGGTATATTGAGATGGCTAAGCTTCCATTATATGGGGAAGATGACCAGGCGAAGAAGACGACACAGTCTGTATTAGCCTATGTGCTAGATCAGACTATGCGTCTACTACACCCATTCATGCCATTCATTACCGAAGAAATATGGCAGAAGCTACCACATCAAGGGGAATCAATTACGATTGCTGAATGGCCTAAGGTTCAGGAAGACTTCCATGATGAAAAGGCATCGGAAGAAATGAAGCGTCTTGTGTCGATTATTAAGGCTGTACGTAATATCCGTGCCGAAGTCGATACACCAATGTCGAAGCAAATTAGCCTGTTAATTCAAGCGAAGGATGAGGCAATCGTCAAAGAACTTGAACATAATCGTGGCTATCTAGAACGATTCTGTAACCCTAGCGAGCTTGTTATTGCATCTAAAGTCGATGCTCCTGAAAAAGCAATGACAGCAGTTATTACTGGCGCTGAAATCTTCTTACCATTAGAAGGGCTAATTGATTTCGATAAAGAGATTGCCCGATTAGAGAAAGAACTAGAAAAGTGGAATAAAGAAGTGGAACGAGTTCAGAAGAAGCTTTCCAATCAAGGCTTTGTCGCTAAGGCACCAGCTGCGGTAGTGGAAGAAGAGAAGAAAAAGGAACAGGATTATTTAGAGAAACAAGCAGCAGTACAAGCACGATTAGCTGAACTAAAATCATAATAAACATCAAGCAGGGTTCTTAGAAAAATCTAAGAACCCTGTTTTAATTGTTGTTTTATATAAATAATATATTTTTCTAGTATATTCATGTTACTAACCGTACTAAGGGTCCTTGAGCCGACAACATCTTCTATTTCATTAAATAGTAGCTCTCCACTCCGACCTATTAAGAAATCAATTCCGACCATACCGAAATCAAAATGATCGATAATTTTCATGATAAGCGCTTTTTCTACTTCGTTTAATTGGTATAAGCTTGCCGAACCACCTAATGTAAAGTTAGCTCGAAAATCTGTATTGCTTTCCCTTAAAACAGCCCCTACAATTTCCTTATCGACAACAAAGACTCTTAGATCCTTTCCAAGTTGTACATCAGTTGATTGGATCACGTAATCGATAGGTTTACACATGGTTAAAAATACGTCCCACTCTTCTTTTTCTTGGATAAAATACACTTGTCTGCCACCTCTACCAGCCGCCTCTTTTATCACAAATGGCAGAGGGAAAGGGATTTCATTAGTAACATTTTTACCATTTAGAAAGACTGTATCTACCATCGGGATATCAAGACGGGAAACTTCTAAATAGGTTTTTGCTTTATGATTACTGATTTCCGAAACGTAGGAGGAGTTAAATACGTGTACATTTAACTGTTCTAACTGCTTATTAAGCAGCGGTTCAACGGTTCGAACCACTGCGAATTCAGGAATTTCAGTTTTACGGCCATCTAATAAAAGGCCATACTCATTTTGCAATATTCCTATTTGGAGTTTTTCCCTTAAGATTAATCGTAATGTCAATCCTTGCTTATCTGCTTCATCGATAAACCATTCGATGTACGCTTTGTTCGCTACAGCATCTTCTTCACTATATAGTAACCAGCCATTAGCCACGTGAATCCCTCAACTTCTTTAGTATATGCTCTACTATTTCGTTTGCCGCATTAATCCCTGTACAATCATAGAGGTTCCGAATGTGTGCGTTAGAATTTATTTCACAAATGATATAATCATCATTCTCCCCAAATAATAAATCAACACCACTAAAGTCTGCTCCAATTGCTTTTGATGCGGAGATGGCAATTTCCTTGGCCTTTTCGGATGGTTCATAAGCTTCCATGATGCCACCACTAGTAATGTTGGCTCGAAAATCTTCGGCAGAAAATCGCTTCATCGCAGCAACTACTCTATCTCCAACCACTTGTAGTCTTAGGTCCCTACCTTTACTAGACTGTATAAACTCTTGAAACATAAAGGCTTTTCCATAAAGTTCTTTCACCTTTTCTTCCAGCTCGTCCTTTGTATGGATAAGATAAACCTGTTCACCAAATGAGCCAAAAGCTTCCTTCACAATCATAGGTAGACCTAATTGATTGATAACATGGTCTAGGTTCGGAAGGTATTTTTCCTCGCGATTTGTATAAACTTTCGGTGCAATGATGGTCCTTGGTATTGGCAGGTTATGATTAGCTAATACTTGGTAAGTGGCGATCTTATCATCACTTGTTTCAATTACCTCTGAGCGATTAAACACAGGTATACCAATTAATTCTAGTTGCCTTGCTAAATAGATATCCTTATCCGTAAAAATAACAAAATCGGGTACTTCATATTCTGTTAGAAGCTCCAGTCTATTAGTACTTAATGATGATAATAAATTATTATTTTGCATGATATATGTTTTCGTGTTTTGCTCCTTAGCTGCTTCGTGTAGCATCTGGGCAAAGTCTAAAAATTTATTTCCAGGTAAATTACCATTATAAATAATCCAACCAATTTTATTCAATGTTCGATTTCCTTTCTTCCTATGCTATACTTATTTCTAATTGATAGATAAGTGGTGATTGTATGTTTCATAGTATTGACCAAATAGAAGTATTTTTTGCTGAACGTAGAACCCTAGGTATAAAACCGGGTCTTGATCGAATGATGGCGTTATTAGAATCCCAACATAATCCCCAGCAAAAAATAAAAGCTATCCATATTGCTGGTACAAATGGGAAAGGTTCAACTTTAACCTATTTAAAAGCAGCATTAATAGAAAATAATTATCGTGTCGGAATTTTTACTTCACCTAGCTTGACAGGGCTAACAGGTCATATATTCATTAATGATCTACCCATCCCGGATGACCGGTTTATAACGCTGTTTAACCAGTTACTGCCATCCATAGAAGAATTAGATTTAGTAGAAATGCACGCCACGGAATTTGAGATTATCACTACTATTGCCTATATGTACTTTAGTGAAACGGTTGATATTGCAATTATCGAGGCTGGTATGGGGGGAAGGGAAGATTCCACCAATTGTATCCAACCTATGCTGTCTATTATAACAAATATTGCGATGGACCATGCTACCTTTTTAGGAGATACTCTGGAGGAAATTGCCTTTCATAAAGCAGGCATTATAAAAGGTCATACACCTGTCGTTATAGGGGCGATAGAGGAGAGTTGTATGCCGATATTTGAAAAAGAAGCAAGAAAGAAATATGCCAATATGTATAAATTAAATCGAGACTTCTTTTACAAAAGGACATTTATAGACGAAAATCGGCAGTTTTTTGAATGGTGTTATCAAGGAACAAAGCTAGAAATGGAAATACAAATGAAAGGGAAACACCAAATTATAAATGCGGCAACAGCTCTCATGGCATTAGTTATTATTGAAAAATGTGGAGTAGACTTAAATTGGGACAACGTATATCAAGGCATCAAAACAGCCCATTTACCAGGTCGGTTCGAAAAAATACTCGATAATCCTATTGTGATTCTAGATGGGGCACATAATCCAAAGGGTATGGAGGCATTTCTTCATACAGTGAATGATCTATACCGAACGAAGCGGAAGAAACTTATATTTGCTGGATTTAAAGATAAGGAATTAAAGAAAATGCTTCATCTGGCTTTGCCGCATTTTGATACCATTATGGTAACTTCCTTTGACCATCCTCGTGCGGAACCTGCTGATAATCTATGGGAGATGGTACCAGTAGAAAAAGTACGCCAAATAAAATGGCAAGAAGAATGGAAAGAGATAGAAGAACGTGATGAGATGTATTTCTTTGCGGGTTCCTTACATTTCATTGGACTGGTAAGAGCCTATGTGAAAAAGCAAACCTTGTAAAGTTATTCCGGTTTATGTTGAAATAAACTGTTCCTTGTGTGACAAGATTCTCCTTACTTTTTAGTTTGCATATGCTAGAGTTGAAACAACGAATCTAGCAAAGTGGGGGAGCAGCAAATGTCAGCTAAAAAACAAGTAGTAGTAAGATTAGATGGTAAGGGGAAAAGGGAAAATACTAATAAGTCAGGACATATCCATGTCAATAAGAAAAACGTAAGTGAAGAGATAGCTGCTACTGAAGAATCTAGTCATAATCAAATTCATACCTTTGCTAGGAACTATGATACATCAACCATATCCAGTTCTACGGCGAAGAAACAAACGACTTTTCATATGTTTAAGCCAATTATTATCGCAATTATTTCTGCCTTAACAATAGGTTCTATTATGGGCTTTGTTTTGTTAAAGATTATCGTTAATTTTGATAATAATTTGAATGGTACTCCTGCTGTTGCTATGCCTATAGAAGGAGAAGAGAAAGGTAAGGATGATAATCAAGGTAATGCTTCTAAGGTTGACACGTCACATTATATGTTAGATTCCATGTCTGCCTTCGTTTTACAAGGTGGTGTTTTTTCATCTATTGCGAATGCGGAAGCAGAATCTGGGAAGTTTGTAGAGCAAGGATATGCCCCTGTCATTTGGGAAAAGGACAATCAATTTTATCTTCTGGTAACGATGAGACGCTCGAAAGAAGATTTACAAAGTGATATTAATTCCTTAAAAGAAAAAGGAATAGAAGTATATGCAAAGGATTGGCAGACTAGTGAAAAAGAGGTAGCCTTAACGAAAGAAGAATATGACTGGGTCGTCTCTTTCCAGGAACAATGGAATCTTTCCTTGGAGAGTGGTAGCTTGGACGAGGAGACATGGAATGCATTAAGCGAACAGGCCCCAAAAGGATCTACTGAACTAAATAACTTTGTTACACAAATGGAGGAACTGTTAACCTCAAAAGAAAATACGGAAATAGTTCTACTGAACCTCTGGAATTCTTTAGATAGTGTAGTATCAACGGGGCAATAGTAGAAGGATAAAAATGCTAAAATAAGCTGATGACAAACGAAGCAGGGTGGAAAATGTTTTTTCCGCTCTGCTTTTTATTATTTTATGGATTAACATAAGTGAAAAATTTCTCTCTTGTCTATTTGTAAGAGGTAGAATCTTAAGCTATTCTATTGCTAGACGAAAGGAGGAAATAGTTTGAAAGCTTCATCAATCATGATAAAGGATGTTCCTAAAGGGGATCGACCAAGGGAAAGACTATTAGCATTAGGAGCAAGTCACCTCTCCAATCAAGAATTAATAGCCATTTTATTAGGAAGCGGGACTAAAGAAGAGTCTGTTATGACCCTTGCTAATCGGTTACTCATGCATTTTGAAGGATTAAAGCTATTAAAAGATGCTACTATCGAGGAATTAACAGCAATTAAGGGGATTGGTAGTGCGAAAGGTGTTTTAATTTTATCCGCACTGGAGCTAGGTAAGCGACTAAGTCAATATAAACCAAATGAACGTTATGTCATACGTTCTCCAGAGGATGGTGCCGATTACATTATGGAAGAGATGCGACACCTTAATCAAGAGCATTTTGTTACCATCTTCTTGGATACAAAAAATCAAATTATTCATCGTCAGACCATCTTCATCGGGTCCTTAAATGCCTCTATAGTTCATCCTCGTGAGGTGTTTCGCGAGGCTGTGAAACGGTCTGCAGCTTCGATTATTGTAGCCCATAATCACCCCTCTGGAGATCCAACTCCATCACAAGAAGATATCCATGTAACGAAACGATTAGTAGAATCAGGAAAAATGATTGGGATTGAATTACTAGACCATTTAATTATAGGTGATCATAAATTTGTCTCGTTAAAGGAAAAAGGATACGTATAAGTACTATCAATTTTTATAGTTTTTTCGTATAATTAAATAGATAAAGTATGAGCGCCATTTTCATATTTAGTTGAAAGTGGCGCTTCTTGAGATTGGAAAGAGTTGGACGCAGTTACATATTTCCATACTATCATTATGGCATATTTGATTATATTATACGGTCCACCACATAAAATATAAGAGAACTGTCAGGCATAGAAAGAAAAACTTACATGATACTGGAGAGGAAGATTTTATTGGGTATCTTTGGATTTTCTCAAGATTTAGGGATTGATTTAGGTACTGCAAATACATTGGTATTTGTTAAAGGAAAAGGTGTAATCTTACGAGAACCATCTGTGGTTGCTAAGAATGTGGATACAGGTGAAATAGAGGCAGTAGGTAATGCTGCTAAGAATATGTTAGGCAGAAATCCTGGTAGTATTTCCGTTATTAGACCAATGAAGGATGGAGTTATAGCAGATTATGATACTACCGCTGCTATGATGCAATACTATATAAAACGAGCAATGAGAAGTCGTTCTTCATTCGCTAAGAAGCCAAATGTAATGATCTGTGTACCTTCTGGTATTACAATGGTGGAAGAGCGAGCAGTTATTGACGCTACGAAACAGGCTGGTGCCAAAGAAGCCTTTCCGATTGCAGAGCCGTTTGCAGCTGCAATTGGCGCAGGACTACCTGTATGGGAGCCAACAGGTAGCATGATAGTTGATATAGGCGGTGGCACAACGGAGGTTGCTGTGATATCACTTGGAGGGATTGTATCCTCGGAATCTATTCGCAATGCTGGTGACAATATGGATACCTCTATTGTGAATCATATTCGGAAGACGTATAGTTTAATGATTGGTGAAAGAACAGCAGAGCAAATCAAGCTAGACCTTGGTTCAGCAAATGATGAAACGATAGCGGATGAGGAAATGGATATCCGTGGTAGAGATTTACTTACTGGGTTACCGAAAACGATAACTATTACTGGTAGTGAAGTCTCGGAGGCCCTTCAGGATACAGTAGATGCTATTGTTGATGCAGTGAAAATCACGTTGGAAAAAACGCCTCCTGAACTAGCAGCCGATATTATGGATCGTGGAATCGTGTTATCTGGTGGAGGAGCATTATTGCGTAACCTTGATAAAAAAATTAGTGATGAGACTAAGATGCCAGTGTTTGTCGCTGATAACCCTTTGGATAGTGTTGTTATCGGCACTGGAAAATCGTTGGAATATATTCAGCATTTTAAAGGACAACCAAATGTATCTTCTCGTCCTACAGTAGAATAAGTAGGTGTTTTCATGTCATTTTTTCGTAAAAAAAGATTATTTATTATTCTTATTGGGATCATTGTCCTAGTTGCCTTAGTTGGGTTCTCAATAAGGGATAGGGTAAATTTAACTACAGCAGAACAATTTGTAAGTGATGTTATTGGTGTTGCTCAGAATGTCATATCAACACCTGTAAAATACGTAGCAGGTATCTTTGAAAATATAGATGATATTCGAAATACGTATGAGGAGAATCAAATCTTAAGAGAAAGATTAGCACAATACAAAGGGCTAATCTATGAAGTACAAGAGATTAAAGATGAAAATGAAGAACTGAGAGCGTTGCTCGATAAAGAAGATTCCATACGTTCCTATAACCCTATTCATGCAACAGTAACAGCGAGGTCCCCTGAAAGATGGATTGAGCAGCTAACGATCAATAAAGGGAAATCAGATGGTGTAAAAGTGAATATGGCTGTTATTACTGCAGAGGGCATGATTGGAAAGGTACAAAGTGTTGCACCAGCAACTTCAACGGTCCAATTGCTAACCGGTTTTGATGAATTTAACCGAATATCTGCAACGGTATCAAGAGAAGGTGGAAAGGGTATTTTTGGTCTAATTGAGTCCTATGATAAGGAAACAAATTCACTGTTATTTAAAATCATTGAGGATTCTGACCAGGACATTGAAGAAGGCGAATTAGTTGTATCTTCTGGTATGGGTGGCGTATTCCCTGCTGGACTACCAATCGGCACCGTGAAAGAGGTTGTTCCAGATCAATATGGGTTAACGCGAACTGCATTAGTAGAGCCTGCAGCGAATATGTATGAAATTAATCATGTGGTAGTAGTGGAACGGTTATTAGGTCAAGATGATGAGGATGAAGCAGAGGGGGAGGAGGAATGAGACGTATATTCCTACCCCTTATTCTACTGTTAATCCTCGTCTTAGAAGGTGTGGCATTAGATATTTTGCCGAGTAGTCTCCTTGACGGTGACATCATGATTACACCACATTGGATTTTAATGTTCTTAGTGTTAATTGCCACCTTTTATGACCGCGGGGATTCTTACTATTCTATTATGTATGCTTTAATTTTTGGGCTTTTATTTGATATTGCCTATACTGGCATATTGGGTGTATATATGTTCACCTATGGTGTTACTATGTACATCATTCTTGAACTACGAAATATGTTGCATAGTAATATTTATTCAACGTTATTGTTTGGTATAATAAGTATAACAATTGCAGAGTTGATGATAAATCTTATCTATTATGTTATCGGAATCATGAGTGCAGAATGGTTGGATTACATCATGTTACGATTATTACCATCTATTTTGGCGAATTCTATTTTCCTACTCATTATTTATCCATTATTTGCAAAACGACTTGTAAAATGGAAAACGGATAAAACATGATAGATTAGATAGTTGTTATTCCATTATACCTACACGTAAAGATTTGAAAGCACTAATGAGGTGAAAGCGTTGCAAGACATGAAACCAAAACAGTATGTTACGATAAAAGGCACGAGAGACGGGCTTACACTATTTATTGATGATCGTTGTTCATTTGAAGAAGCGTGTAGGGAATTACAAGAAAAATTATCTGTTAATCATTCCAAAAAGGATGAACAGGTTGTACCCGTAACAATTAACCTTGGAAATCGTTACTTATATGATGATCAAAGGGAACAACTAGAAAACATTATTACCGAAAAGAAACAATTTACTGTTCAAACCATAGAATCGAATGTCATTCTTAGGGATGAAGCACTTGCCATGCTCGAGGATACAGAAATTAAGGTTTACAATCGAATTGTTCGGTCTGGACAAGTTCTCGAAGTAAGCGGTGATGTACTATTAATAGGGGATGTAAATCCTGGTGGGAAAGTTGTTTCTACAGGAAATATATATATTATGGGTAGTCTGCATGGGATTGCTCATGCAGGTGTAAATGGTGACCATAATGCCATTATAACTGCTTCTTATATGAATCCAAGTCAACTCCGTATAGCTGATTACATAAGTCGTGCACCAGATTACCAATCAGACGGTGTATATATGGAATGTGGTCTCATCGATACAGAAAAAGACAAAATAATCATTGATAGATTGCAAGTTTTAACACATAAACGCAAACGTTTAAGTGGATTCGAAAGGAGAATAATCAATGGGTGAGGCAATTGTTATAACATCTGGTAAAGGTGGGGTTGGGAAAACGACTACTACCGCAAATTTAGGTACTGCACTAGCATTAATGGATAAAAAGGTTTGCTTAATTGATACCGATATCGGACTGCGAAATCTAGATGTGGTAATGGGACTTGAAAATCGCATTGTATATGACATAGTAGATGTTATTCAAGGCCGTTGCAAATTAAAACAAGCATTGATTAAGGACAAGCGTTTTGATTATTTATCACTACTTCCTGCTGCACAAACTAGTGATAAGACAGCTGTTACGCCAGAAGGCATGCGTGAAATTGTGAAGGAATTAAAAACAGAATATGATTATATCATTATTGATTGCCCTGCTGGTATTGAGCAAGGATATCAAAATGCTGTAGCAGGGGCAGATAAAGCTATTGTGGTGACAACGCCTGAGAAATCTAGTGTTCGTGATGCCGATAGAATCATCGGTCTACTAGAAAAAGAGGATATGGACCCACCTTCCTTAATCATTAACAGAATACGTAAGCATATGATGAAGAATGGCGATATGCTTGAAATCGATGAAATCGTACAAATTTTATCGATTGATCTAATTGGAATTGTTTTAGATGACGATGAAGTTATTAAAGCATCCAATCACGGAGAACCAGTTGCATTCCAACCAAACACAAAAGCTTCTATAGCATACCGAAATATTGCAAGAAGAATTCTAGGAGAATCTGTACCATTACAATCACTAGAAGACGAAACAGGTATGTTCAAGAAAGTTAAAAAGTTCTTTGGCATTAGGAGCTTGTAGTAAGAAGATGAAAGAGGATGGAACAAAACTATTTTTAACATAGGATAAACCGAACATGAAAGTTACCGCATCAAACCTGCCGCGGAAATATACTCCGCTTTCCGTGGGCGGCTGGTGAGCCTCCTCAGAGCTAAAGCTCCCCTGGGGTCTCACCGATGCCTTTCCTCCTACAGAAGTCTCCGTATATTTCCGGGGCTAATGTGGTGATTGTTCGCTTTTTATTACCCTTTGTTTTCGTTTTGTTCCATCCTCTTTTTTGATTGAGCAGTAAATCCAAGTATTCGTGTAAAGCTTGTTTCTCTCATCAGACTAAATTAAGTTCGGACAATCATATCTTGTCCTAGCCCTTCATACAATTGTATAAACGATGAATGAAGGAATGAGGACGAATGAAGAAAGAAATAAAAGATGTTAGAAAATCAATCAATGAACGGAAAAAATCACGAGGAATCCCAACCAAATCAAATCCTAATAAAATGAGTACCATCATACCTTCTTTACCACAGGATGAAGAAAGACATGGGTTTTATCCAAACTTTATTGATCCTTCATCCTCTAATCAGACAAGAAGTAATGCTATCACAGGTATTATGTTAAAAGGTATTTTTTCTGTCATGTTGTTTTTCTCTATCGCCATTATATGGCAAAATGATGCGGAATTTTTTGATAAACCACGAGAATGGACGAGCAATGTGCTGACTGAGGATTTTCCTTTTGCTAGTGTTTATAAATGGTATAAAGATTCTTTTGGTACTCCTCTTGCTTTCTCGCCTAGCGATAAAGAGGAAGTGGAAGAAGCAGCACTCGTATTACCAGTCTCTGGAAATGTGATGGAGACTTTTCAATCTAATGGTAAAGGAATTATGATTGCGCCTCAAGAAACTACATCTGTCGCTGCATTAAGTGAAGGTGTTGTTATATTTGCGGGGAAAAAACAAGATACCGATAAAACAGTAATTATTCAGCATGCCGATGGATCCACTTCAACATATGGTTTCTTAAGTTCCATTGATGTTCATCTGTATCAAGTTGTAAATAGCCAGCAAAGGCTTGGGGAGTTTACACCTACAGCGGATAATGAAATGGTATATTTTGCGATCGAAAAAGACAATGAATATGTTGATCCTGTTCAGGTGATAGAAGTTGATGACAATCCGTAAACTGATACCGCCTATACACATTCATCCATTATTATTAGTTTTTATGATTATTTCCTTTTTAACTGGTACATTTGTAGAAATGTTTATCATTTTAATGATTGTTTTATTACATGAATTAGGTCATTATATGGCAGCTTCCTACTTTAATTGGCGAATTAAGCAAGTCATGTTATGGGTTTTTGGGGGTGTAATGGATACGGATGAACAAGGCAGTAGACCTGTAAAAGAAGAATTTCTTGTGACGATAGCAGGTCCCATTCAACATTTGGTTATTTATGTTCTCATGTTTTTTTCATCCTTTTTTTCTTTGCTACCAAGTTCAATCATTGATACGATCATATTTTATAATACTACAATTCTAGTGTTTAATTTGCTACCGATATGGCCACTGGATGGAGGAAAGCTATTATTTTTTTTGCTATCCCAAAGGTACTCGTTTCAACGCGCGTATAATACGGCATTAGTTTCTTCTATTATAATCTGTTTGGTAATTATTGTAATTCAGTTATTATTTTTCCCATTTACACTCAGTGCCTTATTAATTATGGTATTTTTACTTTTAGAAAACAGAGCCGATTGGAAGAAGAGACATTTTGTTTTCATTCGTTTTCTCTTAAATCGGTATAAAGGGAACAACTGGATAAAATCAGTAAGCCCAATAACAGTGCCATTCCAGTATACGCTTATGGATGTGTTCTCGCAGTTTAAGCGAGATGTAAAGCACGCTATTTACATACAAATGCCTGATAATCAAAGACTAGCAATTGATGAAACGGAATGCTTAAAAAGCTATTTTTATGATCAAAACTACAATAAAACGGTCGGTGAAGTGGCGACATATACAACGATATAGAAAGTTTCTTGACAAAGATAAGCATACATGATAACATTTTTATGTTATTCATCGTAGCACCCGTTGCTACAACCGCACAGAACAGGTCATGGAAAAACTATAATAGTTTACCTGTATGGCGAGTCTGAGTTAATTAAGGAGGTGCAGTTATGTACGCTATTATCGAAACAGGTGGTAAGCAAGTTAAAGTTGAAGAAGGCCAAGTAATTTACGTTGAAAAAGTTACAGCAGACGTGGATGAAACTGTTACTTTTGACAAAGTTCTTTTCGTAGGTGGGGAAAACGTTCAAGTTGGTTCTCCTTATGTTGAAGGTGCTACTGTTACGGCTAAAGTTGAAAAACATGGTCGTCAAAAGAAAGTCACTGTATTCAAGTTCAAGCCTAAGAAAAACTATCATAAGAAGCAAGGTCATCGTCAGCCTTATACTAAATTAGTAATCGAAAAAATTAACCAATAAGGGTCTTGTTATGATAAAAATAACTGTATACCGAGATAATAATCAAATAAAAACCTTTGAATTATCTGGACATGCAGAGAGTGGACCCTACGGATATGATTTGGTTTGTGCTGGGGTATCTGCGGTTTCATTTGGAGCAGTAAATGCTGTTTTGGAATTAACAGATATCGATTTAGCAATTGAACAAGGTAGTGAAGGTGGTTATCTTCGCGTATCGATTCCAGATTCTGTTCCGTCAGAAATAATGGATAACGTACAACTTTTGTTCGAAGGTATGATTGTATCACTTCAAACGATTGAACGTGATTATAGTCAGTTTATAATGATACAAAGTAAATAGGAGGTGCTCTAATGCTACGTCTAGATTTACAGTTCTTCGCATCTAAAAAGGGTGTAGGTAGTACAAAGAACGGTCGTGACTCTGAGTCCAAACGTCTTGGTGCTAAACGTGCTGATGGTCAATTCGTAACTGGTGGATCTATTCTTTACCGTCAACGCGGTACAAAAATCTATCCAGGTGAAAACGTTGGCCGTGGTGGTGATGACACACTTTATGCTAAAATCGACGGTGTTGTAAAATTCGAACGCTATGGTCGTGACCGCAAAAAAGTTAGTGTATACCCAGTTGCTCAAGAAGCATAATATGACATACAAACTCCAATCATTTTAGATGGTTGGGGTTTTTTTATTAGATATAAATAAGCATCTTATCCATCTTGCTCTCCATTTAATGTACGAATGCCCATTTTCTGCTATAATTCTACATAATGGGGGAGGATAATGTGGACGCTAATGAAGTGATTCAATTATTACGATTACAAAGGCATGATTTAATGAATGATTTACAAATCGTGCATGGATACTTAAGTATGGGTAAGGTGGATAAAGTAAAAGTAAAGGTAGACGAGATAATTGAGGGGTTAAATCGTGAGCGATTATTGATGAATAATAGTTGCCCTAACTTTGCATTATGGTTAATACAGACGAATTTACAACATAATCATATCCAATTTACATATGAAATAGGTACAAGTAATAGAAATCTACAAGCCTATGATAAGGTGTTAACGGATATCGGAAATACAATAGTTGATTACATTTTAGCGGATAAATTAGAAATAATAAATGGTGTATTACAGCTTATTGAAGAGGATTCTTTCATTAAGTTGGTTGTGACACTCAGTGGTCCGCCAATTAACTCGGAAAGATGGCAAAATGGAATGGCTGAAAAGCTAAATAATGTGTGGATACAAGCAGAGGAACTGGAATCTAGTGTTAGGTTTAGTTTTTCGCTATCCTCGCTTGAATAGATG
Organism: Ornithinibacillus liuyingii; assembly: GCF_055550225.1. Taxonomy (NCBI): domain Bacteria; kingdom Bacillati; phylum Bacillota; class Bacilli; order Caryophanales; family Bacillaceae; genus Ornithinibacillus; species Ornithinibacillus liuyingii. The sequence goes on from NZ_JBPWOS010000005.1 coordinate 199,675, forward strand.
AGGTGAGTAATATGTTTGTCGATCAAGTCAGTGTCTACGTAAAGGCTGGAGATGGTGGTAATGGTCTTGTCGCTTATCGTAGAGAGAAATATGTACCGTTGGGTGGACCAGCGGGTGGAGATGGCGGGAATGGTGGTGACGTCATCTTTAAGGTAGATGAAGGATTAAATACATTAATGGATTTACGTTACAACCGTCATTTTAAAGCAAAACGTGGCGAAAATGGGATGAGCAAGAACCAACATGGTAAAAATGCAGCACCATTAATTGTGTCAGTACCACCAGGAACAACCATAATGGATGAGGATACCGATCAAGTCATTGCCGACTTAACCATTCATGGGCAAGAGGCTGTCATTGCCAAAGGTGGTAGAGGTGGTAGAGGGAATTCTCGTTTTGCAACGCCAAGAAATCCAGCTCCAGATTTTGCGGAAAATGGTGAGCCTGGTGAAGAGAAAAACATAAAAGTGGAATTAAAGCTTATTGCAGATGTGGGACTTGTTGGATTTCCAAGTGTTGGAAAATCTACATTCTTATCCGTTGTAAGTGCAGCTAAACCAAAAATCGCTGATTATCACTTTACTACATTAGCTCCTAATTTAGGAGTTGTTGATACTGGAGATCAAAGAAGCTTTGTCTTAGCAGATTTACCTGGATTAATTGAAGGAGCCCACCAAGGAATAGGATTAGGGCATCAATTTTTACGCCATGTGGAGCGAACAAGAGTAATTATCCATGTTATTGATATGGCAGGAACAGAAGGAAGAGATCCTTTTGAAGATTATGTAAAGATTAATACAGAACTGAAGGAATATGATGAAAAACTAATGACAAGACCACAGGTTATTGCGGCAAACAAAATGGATATGCCGGGTGCGGAGGAGAATTTAGAGAAATTTAAAGAACAGCTTGGTGAAGATGTTCCTGTATATCCAGTATCTGCTCTTACGAAGGATGGCTTAAGAGATATTTTATATGCCGTAGCAGACCTTCTAGAAACAATACCGAAGTATGCTCCACAACTGGAGGAAACGGAAGAAAAGGTTGTTTATCGTTATCAAAAAGAAGATAAAGGATTTACCATTACTCGAGAGGATGATGGTGCCTTTGTTGTTTCAGGTCCAAAAATTGAAAAATTATTTAAGATGACAGATTTCAATCGTGAAGAGGCAATTCGTCGTTTCGCACGTCAAATGCGTTCCATGGGAGTAGATGAAGAACTTCGTAAAAAAGGAGCAGAAGACGGCGACACAATACGTATATTACAATTCGAATTTGAATTTGTTGACTAGAGTCATTCTCCCTAGAGAATGGCTTTTTTTGCCTGATAGGTAAGTAAAAAAATCCTTGCCGTCAGGAGTAGATATGGAAATAATCGTTAAGGACTACGATCATAAACAATCAGAACTCAGATGATTTTCATTCTTTTCGAATAAAGTTCAACATTTCCATTTAAGTTGCATATCTTGATATAGAGTGATTAGCCCAGAATTCGAGAAGTGAAAGGAGTTCGTTGAACATTGAAAATTCATATTGTACAAAAGGGAGATACAATGTGGGAGCTGTCTAAAAAATATGGAGTTGATTTTGAAGCATTAAAAGCTGCAAATTCACATATTTCTAGTCCAGATATGATTATGCCTGGTATGAAAATACGTATTCCAACTAATGCTAAAACAGTAAAGAAAGAGGCACCCGTAAAAGAAGTGAAGGAAGTGAAAAAAGAGGTCAAGAAAGAAAAACAAGTAGAGACACCGTTTAAGGATATCAGTCCTAAACCACTTCCAGTTATTAAAGAAGATGATGAGAAACCTGAAATGGTCGTAAAACCCGAACTTCCAATGCCTCAGATGCCGCAAATTCCACAAATGACGATGCCACTAATGCAAGCTCCGAAAATCGAACAGGAAAAGCATACAACGTATAATATGACCTTTAATATTGATGAAAGCTCTGAGAGTAAAGAATCATCAGAGAAAGAAGTACATCATGCAAAACCGAAACAACAGCCGATAAGCTATCAACCGATTTCACAACCGATGCATCAACCGCTTCAGATGATTCCTTGTTATCCTATCAATCCTTGCTGGGGAATGCATCCGGTGGTTCCAATTCATCCAGTACCTTTACCAGCACACATGGTTTATCCACAACAAATGCCAATGGTGGAAGATGTAACGGGTGATTGTGGTTGCGGCGCTCCAAGTATCCCACCAATGGGTGATGTATCCCCATTTGATCCTGCTATGTACCAAGGTCAGCCGATGATGCCACAATTCGATCCGAATATGATGCAAGGCCAAGGTCAGCCGATGATGCCACAATTCGATCCAAATATGATGCAAGGCCAAGGTCAGCCGATGATGCCACAATTCGATCCAAATATGATGCAAGGCCAAGATCAGTCGATGATGCCGCAATTCGATTCAAATGTGATGCAGGGCCAAGGCCAACCGATGATGCCACAATTCGATCCAAATATGATGCAAGGCCAAGGTCAACCGATGATGCCACAATTTGACACAAGTATGTTCCAAGGGCAAGCTAATATGCCACAAATGGAACCGAATACGACGTATCCATTTATGTCGGGTTTTCCTGAAAATGGTTTTCCTACCCCTCCCGGATTCGGTGAATTAAGAGCGGATAATGAGGAAGAGTCAGCGGATTGAGTAAACAATCAAGTAGAGACGATCAACGAATCAATCGTCTCTCTTCTTTTTTATATTGGGAGGGGAGTATTGAAGCGAGAAAGATTCATCCAATTAAACGTAATATTTATTTAATCGAAACAAACTCAGGAGATAAATATGTCTTAAAAGGTCATTCCAATGTCATGAATCTAAAACAACAATGGGAATTTTTTGAACGTGTTCAATCTAAGGAAATTGTACCATTTTTACGCTATCCGAATGGAAAAAAGGAAATCTCAACGGGAACAAATTATTATTGGACGATTTCACCTTATGTTTCCGGTAGAAAATTAAATTATCAAGTAGAGAGTGATAGGCAAAAAGCAGTGAATACATTAAAACATTTTCATGCTGCAGCCAATCAAATCTATGTGAAAAATATGGTTAGAAAACAATTATTTGTAAAACGATGGCATGCAAGACTAATGAAATTTATAGAAACCAAGCAACTTTTTGAAAAATATCGGTATTTAAACTTATTTCAGGATATAACGGTATCGATGAAGCACTATTTAGAAAAGGTCTCCAATTATCCATGGTACAAAGAACAATTAATGGCAGAAAGAAACGGAACCTGGGTTCATGGGGATGTTGCATCACATAATTTTATTCATCATGACAATACATTTATCATTGATTTCGATTTATTACAATGTACATTTCAGGATTACGATTACATCCAACTAGCACAACGTTTTTTACCTGCTATTAATTGGGAAGTAGACACTTTATTATCTTATAATATGGTAAGAGAAGAAGCAGTGGAACGGTACTTAATGACAACTTTTATTCCAAGTGATATGTTACGGGAATGGTTACATTTTTTAACGAGAAAACGGCGGATTAGTGTGGAAATGTATTTACAATCCATGGAACAAGAATGGATAAATCGTAAAGAATTTCTAACGGAGTCGAAGCGGATTATTGGGTAGAGGGATATATGGTCTTGTTATCGGTATAAATCTATTTCCATAAATTATATAAAAAGGATAATATATCCGCTTCTAAATAACCTCTCTAGTAGCAAACTAGCTGTAAGGGAGGTTTTATTATGCGTAGGAAATTACTTCTTGCATTCGTGGGTTTAATACTAATGGCTGCTTGTGGTAATGAAACAGAAGAAGGAATGAATGATACGACCAATAATTCAATCCAACCAATTAATTATGAAACACCTAAGGAACAAAAAGAACGAATAAATAACCAGGAGAAAACAATTGGAGAATTAGGTGGCTATCCACAAAGTGAACAAGAATATGTTAACGAAGGTGATAAAAATTTAGCTGCTGAAAATGAGGATCGTTTCACGAGCGAAAGGACGTTACAGATTTCAGAATATTTATCAGAAAGAAAAGAAATTGTTCAAGCACAGGTGGCAGAGACGGATGATCGAATTATTGTTGCAATCATGACCGGAAATAAATATTACCCAAATTTAGCAGATAATATCGAGGAAGAAGTTAAGCAAATTGTCTCAGATAAAGAAATTGTTGTATACTCAGAGTCAACCTGGTGGGATCGTAGACGTAACCTAAATAGTAATCCTAACCCAACTCAACTTGAAGAAGAAGTGGAAAATAATATAAATGATTTTTATGGAAACGAATAAAAGTCAGGATAAGTAATTCTCGGCCTACAGAGAGAAATCTTTGTCAGGCTTTTTTATTTTCTTCTTTTGGTAATATTTCGGCAACTGTGACAGCTCTATTCATGGGCTCTTGTGTATGCTGGTTAGTAGAAATTGTGTTAGAATAGGAAAAGGATTTATAGTGGGGAGAAGATAGTATGATTTCGTACTTAAGAGGAAATTTAGTTTCCATACAAGATGAAGCAATTATAATTGATGTTAATGGAGTTGGCTATGAAGTGGTTTGTCCAAATCCATTTGCCTTTCAAGATTCTTTAAACAAGGAATTTCAAATACATACTTTTTTCCATGTTCGGGAAGATGCGCATATTTTATTTGGTTTTAAAAATGAGGACCAGAAATATTTATTCACTAGACTACTATCGGTTTCAGGAATCGGCCCTAAAGGTGCTTTAGCTATTCTTGCGGGGGTTAATATTCCTGATTTTGTTGCCGCAGTGGAACGTGAGGATGATAAATTCCTAACTAGTTTCCCTGGTGTTGGTAAAAAAACAGCCAGACAAATTATTTTAGATCTAAAAGGTAAACTAACTGCGAACTTCACTATTTCTGATGTCGAGGTAGAAAATAAAACGACTTCTACTAGCCTTTCTTCTGATGAATTAAATGAGGCTATCGAGGCTCTAAAAGCATTGGGGTATATGGATAAAGAAATTAAATTAATCTTACCAGCATTGAAAAAATCTCTAACTGATATAACTAATACAGATGAAATTATTAGAAAAGCATTAAGCTTACTTATGAAAAAGTAGGAAGGGGGCAATGTAATGGATGAGAGAATGGTTACAGGTGAATTACATGAGGAAGAATCCTATGTTGAACTTAGTCTTCGCCCCACAACACTAAATCAGTACATCGGTCAGGACAAGGTAAAGGAAAACTTAACAATCTTTATCCAAGCGGCTAAGATGCGTAATGAGCCATTGGATCATGTGTTGTTATATGGACCACCAGGGCTCGGTAAAACGACATTAGCTGCTATTATTGCCAATGAGATGGGTGTTAACTTTCGTTCAACATCAGGACCTGCAATTGATCGTGCAGGCGACCTGGCAGCAATTCTCACTTCCTTAGAGGTTGGTGATGTCTTATTTATTGATGAGGTTCATCGATTGCCACGAGCAGTGGAAGAAGTATTATATTCCGCTATGGAAGATTTCTTTATTGATATTGTTATCGGGACAGGACCAAGTGCCCGGTCGGTAAGAATTGATTTACCACCTTTCACACTAGTTGGTGCAACTACGAGGGCAGGTTTACTTTCGGCCCCTTTACGTGATCGTTTTGGCGTTCTTTCAAGGCTGGAATACTATGAAACAAAGGATTTACGAGCGATTGTAGAACGGACAGCAGAAATCTTTGATACGAAGATAGTAAAAGAGGCTGCGATAGAAATTGCCCGACGTTCCAGAGGGACACCTCGTATTGCCAATCGACTTTTACGTAGGATTCGGGATATATCCCAAGTAAAAGGTGAAGCGGAAATAAGTGTAGAAACAACTGATGTAGCCCTCGGAATGCTACAAGTGGATGATCAAGGATTAGACCATATTGATCATAAACTTTTAAAAGGCATTATCGAAGGGTTTCAAGGAGGGCCAGTTGGGTTAGACACGATTGCAGCAACCATTGGTGAAGAGTCACAAACCATTGAGGATGTGTATGAACCCTATTTATTACAGATTGGTTTTATTCAGCGAACTCCGAGAGGGAGAGTTGTCACACCAAAGGCATATCAACATTTTGGTATGAAAGTGAATGATGAAACGTGAATATCGGTAAGATGTTTATTATAATTGGAATTATATTGGTTGTTATAGGGCTAATATGGACATTTATTGGTAGGTTACCTGGTGATATTTCGTTTAAAAAAGGAAATGTTACCTTTTACTTTCCAATCATGACATCTATTATAGTAAGCATTATCTTATCATTACTATTTTTTATTTTAGGACGATTTCGTTAATCTGTTTAAAGGAGTAACACCATGAATATAGAAGATTTTGATTTTGATTTACCAGAAGAATTAATCGCACAGACACCATTGCGCGAGCGAAGTGCATCTAGATTAATGGTTTTAAATAAAGATACGAAGGAAATAGCACATAAACAGTTCTCAGATATTAAGCAATATTTAAAAGCAGGGGATTGCTTAGTATTAAATGATACGCGTGTCTTACCTGCAAGATTATATGGTGTAAAAGAGGATACGGGAGGAAAAGTAGAGATTCTGCTGCTCAAACAACTAGAAGGGGATTCTTGGGAAGTTCTAGCTAAGCCTGCTAAACGCATTAAAGAAGGTAGCGCCCTGACCTTTGGTGAGGGCAAGTTACGGGCAACATGTACAGGTACTTTAGAACATGGTGGCCGTATATTACAATTTGACTATGAGGGGATCTTTTATGAGGTGTTGGAGGAGCTAGGGGAAATGCCTTTACCACCGTATATAAAAGAGCAATTACCAGAAAAAGAACGTTACCAAACCGTATATGCTAAAGAAAAAGGGTCAGCAGCGGCTCCAACAGCAGGATTACATTTTACTACTGAATTACTAGAAGAGATAAAAGAAATGGGTGTCACGATTGCTTTTATTACACTTCATGTCGGACTTGGAACATTTAGACCCGTATCTGTAGATAATATTGATGAGCATAAAATGCATTCTGAGTTTTATGTGATGTCACGTGAGACTGCAGAAACACTGACTCGGGTACGAGAAAATGGTGGTAGAATCATTTCGGTTGGTACAACCTCAACAAGAACACTAGAGACCATTACACGTGATAATAATGGACAATTTGTTGAATCCAGTGGTTGGACGGATATATTTATATACCCGGGGTTTGAATTTAAGGCAATTGATGGATTAATAACAAATTTCCATCTGCCAAAATCAACGTTAATTATGTTAGTCAGCGCGTTTGCTGATCGAGATTTTATACTGAAAGCTTATCATGAGGCAGTTAAAGAAAAATATCGCTTCTTTAGTTTTGGCGATGCGATGTTAATTATGTAGAAGAGGAAAGATACGATGACAACACCGATACGTTATGAATTAATTAAAACAGATAAACAAACAGGAGCAAGACTTGGAGTCGTTCATACACCACATGGTTCGTTTGAAACGCCGACATTTATGCCGGTAGGAACTCTCGCGACTGTAAAAACAATGAGTCCTGAGGATTTAGAGTCGATGGGAGCGAATATTATTCTATCGAATACGTACCATTTGTGGTTGCGCCCGGGTGAAAATATCATCAAAGAAGCTGGTGGACTGCATAAGTTTATGAATTGGGATGGCGCAATCCTAACCGATTCAGGTGGTTTCCAGGTATTTAGTTTGAGTGATATGCGAAAAATTACGGAAGAGGGTGTACATTTCCGTAACCACCTAAATGGTGAAAAGCTATTCCTATCCCCAGAAAAAGCGATGCAAATTCAAAATGATTTAGGCTCTGATATTATGATGGCATTTGATGAATGTCCACCATACCCAGCAACACATGAATATATGAAGCAATCTGTGGAAAGAACTTCTAGATGGGCAGAGAGATGTTTAGCCGCTCATGCCAGACCAGATGTTCAAGGGTTATTCGGGATTATTCAAGGTGGAGAGTATGAAGATTTGCGTAAACAGAGTGCACAGGACTTAATTTCGCTTGATTTACCTGGCTATGCCGTTGGGGGACTTTCGGTTGGGGAACCGAAAGATGTTATGAATCGAGTATTAGAGTATACGACACCATTAATGCCTAGTAATAAACCACGATACCTAATGGGGGTTGGTTCACCAGATTCCTTGATAGACGGTGCAATACGTGGGATTGATATGTTTGATTGTGTATTGCCGACTCGAATTGCCCGTAATGGTACATGTATGACATCATCAGGAAGGTTAGTAGTGAGGAATGCCAAATATGCACGCGATTTTGGTCCAATTGATGAGAACTGTGACTGTCATGTTTGCCGAAATTATACTCGTGCCTACATCAGACATCTAATAAAATGTAATGAAACATTTGGTTTTAGACTTACTACTTATCATAACTTATATTTTCTGTTAAAATTAATGGAGCAAGTACGACAAGCTATACGCGAAGATCGACTTGGTGACTTTAAAGAAGAATTCTTCGAGCAATACGGATTAAATAAACCGGATGCCAAGAATTTTTAATGAGCGTTTAGAAAATCATGATTTTTTAAACGAATGTATTGGAAAGGAGGGACAAGTATATGGAGAGTTTAATTACGTTATTACCCTTAATAGCTATGTTTGTAATTTTCTATTTCTTGCTGATTCGTCCGCAACAAAAGCGTCAGAAACAAGTAAGGCTAATGCAGTCTGAACTTAAAAAAGGTGATTCTGTTGTGACGATAGGTGGTTTTCATGGCGTGATTCATGCTTTAGATGAAGACACGGTAGTATTACAAGCGGGAGACGGTTCTAAACTTACATATGATCGTTCTGCGATTCGTGAAGTTAAAACTGTATAATCAAAAAGTAAAAGAGACTGACCTGGGTTAGTCTCTTTTATTTTCGAATCTAGTAGCATGTGTTTAATTAAGCAATGGTCTTCTACTCCTGATTGGAAGTAATATTGACACCGACAGCCCCACCGAATAGCGCTGCTAAAATATAAAAGAAATGATGGATGGTTTGTTGTAAGTTGAAGCCAACTTGATATCCGAGGTATTGAACTAGGAAAGTGAACACCGTAAATCCTAATCCGGTAATCGCTCCGATTATCCACCCTTTCTGTTTTCCTTTCGCCCCGGCAACAGCCCCACCAATAAATAAGGAGATTAATCCGATAACAAGTGTTACCCAATCTGTTGCAGGTTCATTAAAAGTAGAGAATCTTAATAATAGAGCCAATGCCATACTAGAAACAAGAATTAATCCAAGTACAACAATCCATCCGTAAAGTAACGCTGTAAATTGTTGATTTCGCATGAGAATCCCCCTCACAAAAGTCCTTTTATAGTATTCATATTCTTGTCCGTTGAAAAGTAGACGAGTTTTTTATAGATTTATTTACTATCAACGAAATGCACTAGTGCACTCCCTTGTCAAAATTATGACTTAATCCATTTTTGTAAAAATGGAATTTGTTCTAGTTCTTCCTTCGTGATAAATCGCAAAATAAATAGTAAGATGACATAGATAGCTGATAAGGCAATCAATGATAGTCCAAATAGAAATAGGTTTGGATCGTAATTTATATAAAAGTCATAAATTAACTTACCAGTAAACCAAGTTGCGAGAATTAAGACAATCATTTTTGCGATGTCTTTGATTGGAATGTAGAAATTAATAGCCTGACGTAAGGAGGCTAAATGTAATAACGTTATGAGAATGACACCGACTGACATGGCGATTGCAACTCCCATGATGCCAAAGCTTTCATTTGAGGCTAGAATAAATAGAACAATGAATTTTACTACAGCACCTATTAAGCTATTCCACATTGCTGCCTTGGCTAAGTCTAATGCCTGAAGCGCAGCTTGTAATGGTGACTGGATATAAAGTAAAATATAGAATGGTGCCATAAATATAAGAATATTGCTTGCATTAGCTGTACCATACATAAAAGATAGGATTGGAACGGCAAAAATCGTTAATACGACCGTAGCAATTGCTCCCGAAGCAAATGATATCCGAATGGATTGATGGATGCGATAGTGTATAAGGCTAGTATTTTGCCTTGCATCTGCTTCTGAGATATTGGGAACGAGTGCTATAGATAATGACTGGGTAATAAAGGTTGGTAAAAACAGAAGCGGTAAAACAAACCCAGTTAATTCTCCGTACTGCTTTGTAGCTAATGCACCTGATATACCTGCGAGAGCTAGACTGTTCGTTACAATAATGGGTTCAAGAAAATAAGAGAATGAACTAATCATTTTGCTACCAGTACTCGGTAGAGCAATAGAGAATAACTCTTTCACGGTTTGCTTGCTTGCTTTTACATAGGCAAAAAAACGATGCCGTATACGAATTGTTTTTTTGCGTTTAAACTGATATATCATATAGAGTAGGGAAGCAAATTCGCCTAAAATAACACTAATCATGGCTCCTGCAGCGGCGTACTCTATTCCATAAGGCAGTAGTAAATGTACAAATAAGGCAACACAGCTAATACGTACGATTTGTTCAATAACCTGTGAATAGCTCTGTGGTTTCATGTTTTGTTTCCCTTGAAAATAACCGCGTAAAACGGATGAAACCGCCACAATAGGAATGATCGGGCTAACTGCGATTAACGGATAAAGTGTACGTTCATCTGTTAATAATGTAGTGGCGATAAAAGGTGCTGCAAAGATCATTACTGTTGTAAAGATAATACTAGAAATGGAGGTAATAATAATCGAAACTACTAATATTCGTTTTATTTTCGCATGATCTTGCTGTGCATCTGCTTCTGCTACACGTTTTGATATAGCAACAGGCAGTCCAAGTTGTGTAAGCGTCATGACTAAGAATAGAGTAGGAAGGGCCATCATATATAGCCCTACACCTTCTTCTCCCATAAGTCTGGCAACTACAAGACGATTAATAAAGCCTAGAAAACGAGTAATCATGCCTGCTGCTATTAAGATGAGTGTCCCTTGGAGAAAAGTTTGTTTAGACACATCGACGACCTGCCTTCTCAAATAATAAAATTTCATATACAATGATATATATGCGATTGGTGTAGCCAAGCATGACAACTTGTACAATCTTATTACAATCTTTCTAGGAAGGTGAAGGTCTTGGAGATAAGGAAGACTGTTGAAGCATGGAAGCAGGAGTTAAGACCAGCTTTGGAAAGTAAGACGCAAGAATTTCAAATGATGGGGTATTCTCGAGCAACAGAAGAAGATATTTGGAAATGCCTGATGAAGAAAGTGTGGAAAGGTAATCCAGAGAAAAGACTTTATGAAGTTGTCCAAGATATACTACACCTTAGCTCGAGTACATATATGAGCTATTTGACTATAGATGCGTACCAAGATGATGATTTGATGGTTTCGATCGCTGCCTTAACTGGCAATAGCTAAACCCCTAAGCGTTACATATGTGTTTGATACATAAAAGGGAGGAACTTTTTATTATGAAAAATAAAGGACGGATTGCATCCTTTTTCCTAATTGTTATTGCATTAGGACTTATTATTGGATTATTTACACCAAGTGTTACGAAAAGCATTAATCTTGGACTGGATTTGCAAGGGGGCTTTGAGGTCCTTTATACAGTAGAACCAATTGATGAAACCCAGGAAGTCGATCGGAGCTTATTGGAAGCTACAGTTCAATTATTAAATGATCGGGTAAATAAGTTAGGGATAAGTGAAGCGGTAATTGATATCGAAGGAGAAGACCGTATTCGCGTTCAATTAGCTGGTGTTGAAAATCAAACACAAGCCCGTGAAATGTTAGCAACCTCAGCTAGACTGACCTTTCGCGATGTCCATGATACGGTATTGCTAGATGGATCTGATGTGAAGGAGGGAAGTGCTAAGCAAGATTTCCACCCAGATACGAATCAGCCTATTGTTACCCTGCAAGTAAAGGATGCAAGTAAATTTGCCCAGGTAACGCGAGAGTTATCGCAAGAAAGCCCAGGTGAAAATTTACTAGTTATATGGATGGATTATGAAGAGGGGGATTCTTTTGAAGATGAAGCATTAAAAGAAGAACCAAAATTTGTCTCAGCACCATCCGTAAATGAACCAATTCCTGGCGGTAATGTTATGATCACCGGAAACTTTACTGTTGAAGAGGCACAATATTTGGCGAGCATTATTAATTCTGGTTCTCTGCCAGTTAATTTAGTGGAGATATTCTCTACTTCTGTAGGAGCACAGTTTGGTCAGCAAGCTTTAGATCAAACCATACTTGCTGCAATAGTTGGAATCAGTATTATAATTGTGTTTATGATAGCAGTATATCGCTTTCCAGGTTTTATTTCTGTTATATCATTAAGTGCTTATATATTCTTAGTACTTGCTATATTTGAAAGTCTACGAGGTGTACTAACATTACCTGGTATAGCAGCATTGATATTAGGGGTAGGTATGGCAGTAGATGCCAATGTTATTACCTTTGAACGTATTAAGGAAGAATTACGAGAAGGTAAATCGTTACAGGCAGCCTTCAAAAAAGGGACAAGTAACTCCTTACGGGCAATTCTAGATGCTAATATTACAACACTACTAGCGGCGGCAGTACTATTTATTTTTGGTACTAGTTCTGTAAAAGGGTTTGCGACGATGTTGATTATTAGTATCGTAGTAAGCTTTTTAACTGCAGTGTATGGAACTAAATTACTCCTCCAATTATGGATTAAAGTTAAATTCTTCAAAAATAACCCAGGTTGGTTTGGCGTAAAGAAATCAGATATAAAAGATATCCGTGATAATAGTGAAGTTCCAGCAACATTCTTAGGTAAAGAATGGAATGTAGTGGATAATCGTAAGAAGTTTTTTGTTATCACGTTTATATTAACGGTTATTGGTGTAATTGCTTTTGGTATATTTAGATTAACTCCTGGAATTGACTTTACAAGTGGTTCTAGAGTGCAGATTATGGCGGATGAACCGTTAAGTGAAACAGAAATTGAGTCAGATTTAGAAGCACTAGGATTAGAGGCAAGATCTATCATACTTTCTGGTGAAAATAATGAAATTGCAGTAATTCGCTACCAGGATGTGATACCAGAAGATAAAATTGGTGAACTGACCACTTATTTTCATGATAAATATAATGTAGAGCCCGGTGTTAGTGTTGTTTCGCCAATAGTTGGGCAAGAATTAGTGAAAAATGCCATTTATGCCCTTGCAATTGCTGCTGTAGGAATGATTATTTATGTTGCATTCCGCTTTGAGTTCTACTTTGCAGTTATGGCGATCCTAACATTACTCCATGATGTATTTATTATGTTAATGGTATTTAGTATTTTCAAGATTGAGTTTGATGTTACTATCGTTGCTGCAATCCTAACGATAGTCGGATATGCAATCAACTCCACCATTGTTACATTTGATCGAATTCGTGAAAATGCTGCACAATCAAATCGGGTGATAAAATCCTTTAAGGAGCTTTCCAGTATTGTTAATCGAAGTATTGTTCAAACGATGACTAGAACGATAAATACTAATATTACAACATTAATTGCTATAGTCGCATTTTTAATTTTAGGTGCAGAGCCGATTCGTGGGTTTGGTATTGCCTTACTCATTGGAATCATTGCAGGTACCTACTCATCTTTATTCCTAGCAACACAATTATGGTTAGTATGGCGAGGAAAGAATATCAAGGATAAGCCAGTCGACTTTAGAAAGAAAAAACGTGTGGAAGGACCACAGGTTTAACGAAACAATCCCTTTGCAAGTTGCAGAGGGATTGTTTTTTTCTACTTGTATAAAATAAAGGGTAGCGAAAACAGACAAGGAGGAATCATTGTGAGGGGACAAACGTATGTGATTGTAGCGATTATTTTTGTTATACTGGTTGCTATATTTGCTGTAATGAATGTTAGTCCTGTACAGGTTACCTATTTTTTTTGGCAAGTAGAATCACCATTAATTTTAGTAATACTTTTCTCTGTTTTAATGGGGGGAATTATTACGGCTGCTGTTGGTATGGTAAGAATGTTTAAGCTTCAAAAAGAGATAAAAGTAATAAGAAGGAAGAATGCAGCATTATCTCAACTAGTAGAAGACAAGAATGTAGCTGAAACGAATGGAGGCACACAAGCTTCTAAAGCAATTGATGTCAAACGAGAAGACTAAACGATAAATTCTCATTGCTACCCCTGACTCTATTTGTGTATAATAGATTAGTCAGGGGTGAATATATGCTACAAAGCAAGTCAAAATGGAAATTTGTGCGTACAGATGAATATCAAGACCAGTGGATGGATGACTCAATAGAATTATCCCCCGTGATAAAAGAGTTATTAGTACAGCGTGGTATTCAATCATATGAAGAAGCGCAAGAGTTCTTAATGCCATCTATTGATAACTTGATTAGTCCTATGAAGTTAGCTTCCATGAATATTGCTACAGAACGAGTCCATCAAGCCATTCGCGCCAATGAAAAAATTCTTGTATTTGGTGATTATGATGCGGATGGGGTTAGCTCGACAACGATACTTATTAAAGCATTAGAAGAACTAGGTGCTAATTGCAATTTCTATATACCGAATCGTTTTACAGAAGGATATGGTCCTAATGAAGCTGCCTTCAGAGAGGCTTGTGAAAATGGATATAAACTTATTATTACAGTCGATACCGGTATTGCCTCTGTTTATGAAGCAGAAGTAGCGAAGGAACTAGGTATCGATTTAATCATTACCGACCACCATGAACCACAAGAAGCATTACCGGATGCTTTTGCTATCATACATCCAAAATGTTCTCCACAATATTCCTTTAAGGAATTAGCTGGAGCAGGAGTAGCCTTTAAATTTGCACAAAGCTTACTAGGTTATTTCCCAGAGCATTTATTAGATTTAGTTGTCATTGGTACGGTTGCAGATTTAGTTCCTTTGGTTGGAGAAAATCGGATATTAACTTATTATGGGTTACGGAAGCTATCCGTTACAAAGCGGGAAGGTTTAATTGCCTTAAAGAAGCAATGTAAGATTGAAGGGAATACGACAGAAGAAGACATCGGATTCTTAATTGGACCAAGGCTAAATGCGGTAGGGCGATTACAAGATGCTGATTTAGCTGTTCAGCTACTTTTAACCGATATTCCGGAAGAAGCCGAGGAATTAGCAGAACAAGTAGGGCAACTAAATCAAGAGCGACAACAAATTGTTGCATCTATTGTAAAAGAAGTGGAGCAACTTGAAACAATTGACCCAGAAAAAGGGGTTATTGTCGTTGCAAAACAAGGCTGGAATGAAGGGGTTCTGGGTATTGTTGCATCTAGACTAGTAAGAAAGTATGACCGACCGGCAATTGTACTGTCAATCAACGAAGAAAATGGTACTGCTAAGGGTTCAGCAAGGAGCATCCCTGCCTTTGATTTATTTCAAAGCTGTATGAAATTTAAAGAAGTGTTCACTCACTTTGGTGGGCATGCACAAGCAGCTGGGATGACATTACCAATTGAAAATGTGAGAATACTAGAAAAAGAACTAGACCATTTGATTCAACAGGAATTAACGAGTGAAGACTTTAAGCAAGAGGTCCTCATTAGCAAAACGCTTACGTTATCGGATATTAGTGAAACATTAATTGATGAGATAGGTAAGCTAGCACCATTTGGAATGGCAAATCCAAAGCCTAAATTTCGGATTGAAGCAAAGCCTAATGAAGTCCGTCAATTAGGTAATATGAAAAAACATTTGAAACTGCTATTTAAGGAAAACGGAAGCTCTTTAGAAGGAATCGCGTTTGGAATGGGAGAATTATATCATTATATTTCGCCCAAAGCCACGCTATCCGTAGTCGGAGAACTAGGTATGAATGAATGGAATGGCATTCGTAAGCCACAACTCGTCGTGGAAGATATGCGAATTGATCATTGGCAATTATTTGATCACCGAGGAAAAAAACAAGTAGACATAACGAATTTCCTTAATCAGTTTGATAGACATATGCTATTGTATAATGAGGATTTTTCTAATAACCATGATTTTCCAGAAGGAATCATGCCGTTAACATATAAAGAAGCACTGACTTATCATGAGGAGATAGATGTACTTCATCTCTTTGATCTACCGGCAGATCTAGATGAATTGAGAAAAATCGTGAATAAAGTTAAGCCTTGCGTCATTCATGCGTGTTTTTATATAGAAAATAGTGTATACTTATCTAGTTTTCCCTCAAGAGAAGATTTTAAATGGTTATATTCGTTAATATGGAAGAGAAAAGAACTGAATATCCGTAAAGACTTACAAGCCATTATAAATGCTAAGGGCTGGACTAAGGATTCAATTATGTTTATGTTAAAGGTGTTTTCTGAGCTTGAATTTGTTAATATTAGTAATGGAATTATTGCATTAAATTCATCGCCACAAAAAAAGGATTTACAAGAAGCACACATCTATCAGGAACGTGTGAAGCAAACAGAAATTGAAAAAATGCTTTATTACGCAACGTATGAAGAATTAACAAGATGGTTTGAAGATTGTATGGGACTGATGGATAAACCTAAGGAGGAAATGACCCATGGATTATAAAAAATATATTAAAATTGTACACGATTGGCCAAAAGAAGGTATCGAATTTAAAGATATTACGCCATTAATGGATAATGGAAAAGCATTTAAATCTGCAGTAAATGAGATTGTAGAATTTGCTAGGGATAAACAAATTGATTTAGTGGTAGGACCTGAAGCTAGAGGTTTTATTGTTGGTTGTCCTGTTTCCTATGCACTTGAAGTTGGATTTGCACCGGTTAGAAAAGAAGGTAAGCTTCCACGTGAGGTTATTAAAGTAGACTATGGTTTAGAATATGGACAAAATGTCTTAACCATTCATAAGGATGCTATTAAACCAGGTCAACGTGTTCTAATTACCGATGATTTATTAGCAACAGGTGGTACTATTGAAGCAACAATTAAATTAGTGGAAGAATTAGGTGGAATTGTTGTTGGCTGTGCCTTCCTAATCGAATTATCGTATTTAAATGGTTTGGATAAACTTAAAGGATATGATGTCCTATCCTTAATGAAATATTAATTTTTGTAGGTCTGGTGGAGAAATCCTTCATCAGACCTCTTGTAATTCGGAACAGGATTAGCTCGTAACGACAGCTTGCTTAATACAAGTTCTAAAATGTTCTACTAATGATAAGTGATATTGAGAACTTGACTAGGTGAGTTACCAGAAAATGTAAAGGTATTTTTTCTTTACATTTTAATAAATTTTTTTGATACTAGAAAGAAAGTATCTTCTACAATTAAAGGTGATAATATGGCGAAAAATGACATTATAACAATTGAACAATTACAAGAAAAAGCTAGCACGTATTTATCGGAGGACGATGTTGCGTTTATTATGCGTGCTTATACGTACGCAGAAGAAGCACATAGGGACCAGTATCGTAAATCAGGAGAAGCGTATATCATACACCCTATTCAAGTTGCTGGCATATTAGTAGATTTAAAAATGGATCCAGTGACGGTTGCGGGTGGATTCTTGCATGATGTTGTAGAGGATACCGAAATAACATTAGAAGAAATAGAAGAACAATTTAATAAAGAAGTTGCCATGCTTGTTGATGGTGTTACAAAGCTAGGTAAAATCAAATACAAGTCAAAAGAAGCCCAACAAGCTGAAAATCACCGAAAAATGTTTGTCGCTATGGCGAAAGATATACGTGTTATATTAATTAAGCTAGCGGATAGATTGCATAATATGAGAACTTTAAAGTTCTTACCACCTGAAAAGCAACGTATCAAAGCGAATGAAACGATAGAAATCTTTGCTCCATTAGCACATCGTTTAGGAATTTCTGCGATTAAATGGGAGCTAGAGGATATCTCATTACGTTACTTAAATCCCCAACAATATTACCGAATTGTTCAGTTAATGAAGCAAAAGCGGGAACAACGTGAATCTTACATTGATGAAGTTATTCAAGAAGTAAATAAACAGTTAGAAGAAATAAATATAGAAGCAGAAATCTCAGGTAGACCGAAACATTTGTATAGTATTTATCAGAAGATGATAAAACAAAACAAACAGTTTAATGAGATCTATGATTTATTGGCAGTTCGTATTTTAGTCAACAGCATTAAAGATTGTTATGCGGTATTAGGAATTATTCATACGTGTTGGAAGCCAATGCCTGGTAGATTTAAAGATTATATTGCAATGCCAAAGCAAAACTTATACCAATCCTTGCATACAACGGTAATTGGTCCTAAAGGAGATCCTTTAGAAGTACAAATAAGAACGAAGGAAATGCATGAGATTGCCGAGTACGGGATTGCTGCTCACTGGGCGTATAAGGAAGGTAAGCAACTTAACCGAGATAAGAAATCATTCGAAGAGAAGTTAACGTGGTTCCGTGAAATTTTAGAATGGCAGAATGAGACGCATGATGCGGAGGAATTCGTTGAATCTCTGAAAGTGGATTTATTTTCCGATATGGTCTATGTCTTTACGCCTAAAGGAGATGTAATAGAACTCCCATCTGGTTCTGTTCCACTTGACTTTGCTTACCGAATTCATACGGAAATCGGTAATCAGACAATCGGGGCAAAAATTAACGGGAAAATGGAGCCATTAGACTACAAATTAAAAAATGGCGACATAATCGAAGTACTAACTTCGAAACATTCCTATGGACCTTCTCAAGATTGGTTAAAGATCACCCAAACATCACAGGCAAAGAATAAAATTAGACAATTTTTCAAGAAGCAACGCCGTGAAGAAAACGTAGCAAAGGGTAAGGACTTAGTCGAAAAAGAGATTCGGGCATTTGATATCGAGCCGAAAGAAGCATTGACAGAAGAGAATTTAAAACGCGTTTACGAACGATTTAACTTTGTTTCTGAGGAAGATTTATATGCCGCTGTAGGTTATCAGGGTATTACTGCAGCGCTTGTCGCAACAAGATTAACGGAAAAAATACGTCAATCTCGCCAAAAAGAAGAAGACCTTGCCAAAACATTAGAAGGGACAAAAACAGAGTATAAGGAATTTAAAAAACATAAGAAAGACTCTGGTGTGATTGTAGAAGGCATTGATAATCTACTTGTACGTCTATCCAAATGCTGTAATCCTGTCCCTGGTGATGAAATAATTGGGTATATTACAAAAGGTCGAGGCGTATCCGTCCATCGAACTGACTGTCCAAATGTACAAACAGAGGAAGCAAGAGAACGACATCTACATGTGGAATGGGAAGAAGATCAAACACAAAAGCAATATCATGTGGATCTAGAAATCTCAGGTTATGATCGTAGAGGCTTATTAAATGAAGTATTACAAGCAGTGAATGAGTCGAA
This sequence comes from Ornithinibacillus liuyingii, assembly GCF_055550225.1. Taxonomy (NCBI): domain Bacteria; kingdom Bacillati; phylum Bacillota; class Bacilli; order Caryophanales; family Bacillaceae; genus Ornithinibacillus; species Ornithinibacillus liuyingii. Next base: position 218,969 of record NZ_JBPWOS010000005.1, read on the forward strand.
AACAAATATTACCCATGTAAATGGCAGGTCTGATCGTAATAAAATGGCTGTTATTCAAATTACGATTTTGATTCATAATACGAATCATTTAAGAAAAATTGTGGAACGGATTAAGCAGATCAAAGATGTTTATGCAGTTACACGTACACTACAATGAAACTGGCACAAAACAAAAAGTTAGAGATGTAAACCCGAATAAGGCATCACACTAGCTCCGTAAAGATAGGTAGACGAAAGGCAAGGATCCAGACCTTGGATGAACCTCCAGTCTACTAACCATCCACGGAGCGGTGGCTTGCTAATTATTCGGTTTTTCCTTTATCATAAACATTTCTAACTCAACCTCTATAGTACTAGTAAAAGGAGATTTGAAACATGAGGGCTATTATTCAACGTGCTAGAGATGCACGTGTTACCGTAAAAGATGAGATAGTTGGCAAAATCGATAATGGTTTTGTCGTGTTAATTGGAGTTACCCATGAAGATACAGTGGAGGATGCACAATATCTAGCAAATAAAATGGTCAACCTACGTGTATTTGAAGATGAACAAGAAAAAATGAATTTATCAATAAAAGATGTAAATGGCGAAATTTTATCGATTTCCCAATTCACCCTTTATGGCGATACTAGAAAGGGCAGAAGACCAAACTTCATGCAAGCAGCGAAGCCACAGCAAGCAAATGAGCTTTACGAGAAGTTCAATGAAATGCTTCGTCAAGAGGGAATAAAGGTAGAGGTAGGTAGATTCGGAGCAATGATGAATGTTACACTTACCAATGTTGGTCCTGTAACTTTAATTTTAGATAGTAAAGATAGATAACGAGACAGGGGCGTAACAAAAAGAATTAAAGGTAACACCGAATGATATTCAATACTAGCTCCGGAAATATACGTAGACTCCTGCGGGAGGACAGGGCAAGCTTGAGACCCCTAAAGAAGTAGTACGAGGAGGCTCACCAGCCGCCCGGTGGCAAGGTAGACCACTGCGATGGCCTTTTCGAGCAGATGTCGCCCCTGTGCTGGAAGTAACCGCAAGTATATTTCCGGAGCAGGGTCCTTGCTCATCATTCGGTTTTGCTTTTAGGATAAATTCTGTTGTCCCAGCCTCTACTTAATTAGAAAAATAACGCTGTAATCCATTTACAATACCAGAAACGAGTTTTTTCTGATAGGCATTTGTCGTCATTAGAGTATCCATTTCAGGATTGGACATGAACCCTAGTTCAATAAGTACAGCAGGCATCAGATTTTGTCTAATTACTTGGAAATCACCAAATTCCGCACCACGATCTCTGTCACCTGATTCTTTAATAATCTCTTGCTGAATATAACGTGCTAATTCTGCATACTGCTCATGGGAATAATAGGTACTTATGCCGGTGACTGTAGGAAGATCGGGTACACTATTATAGTGTAAACTTATGAAAGCATCAGCATTAACCGTGTTAGAAAGAGTTGCACGACTTGCTAATGAGGCAAATGTATCCTCCTCTCTAGTAGTTATAACGATAGCACCTAACATCGTTAATTCCTGAGCTAGAATATCTGCTGTTTTATAGGCTAAGTCCTTTTCTTGTACATTTGTAGGACTAATAGCACCTGAATCAAATCCACCATGACCTGGATCTAGAACGATTGTTTTTCCTTTTAATCCTTCGCTCGTTTCCTTGATTTCATCTTTAACTAAGTCTGATAATACATACCCTTCTATCGTGTCATTTTCCACTTTTAACCAATTATCCGTTTTACCGGTTACAGAAAGAGTTTCCCCTTCTTCAGCAAAATAGACAATTTCATCATCAGCTGACGGACCATTTCTAATATGAGTTTTCTCAAATGGGATGGTAATGGAAGTCTGTTCAACAGAATGATCAAGCCCAACATCTTTCACTTCTTGTTCAGACGAATCTTCTTGAATGGTTACATAATCCGTCGAAATCCAAGCAGTATATCCATCAAGTTGAATCTCAACCCAATCCCCTTCTTGACCGACAATGGGGTATTGTTCATTTTGATGGACTTGTCCTAGTTTATCGTAATCCGTACCAGGACCACTTCGTAGATTTAAATAATTTTCGTTAACAATGACCTCTTTTGTACTAGCTGTTACTGGAAAGCACCATGTAATCAGTAGTAGGCAAAGTATAATTCCAATTGTTTTTTTATAGCCCAATAGATTTCCTCCTAATAATTCTTAAACCACATGACATTTCTTTTTCTATTTTAATAAATATTGTCGAATTAGGCAAAACTAGTCTTATGAAAAAGGAGGCGATCTAATTGCGAATGACTGAAAAGCATTGGAGTTCCCATAATAATCGAGATATTTTTGGTGTAAACTTGCATAAGTTTATCGAAATGGAACAGTCCTCTGGACATATGGAAATAGCACAGGAGTTAGGGATATCACTAGGAGAGGTAAAAGCATTAAAGAAAAAGATTAATCGCTCTTGACAATCAGGAAGCAAAACATTATGATAATATTCATTCAAGTATCTTGAACGAACAAGAAATATCCTATGAAGGAAAAAGTAACTAGTACTTGCGTGAGCAGAGACAAAATGCCTTTGGCTGGAAGCATTTTGCATGGCAACCTAGTGAAAGACAATCCTGAGGATCTATATTGAACGTTATGACTAGTAAATATAGACGTTTTGCAGGCGTTAACTGTGAAAAGAGGATGCAATGGAATTGCGTCAACTAGGGTGGCAACGCGGGTAACTCTCGTCCCTTTTTTATAGGGACGGGAGTTTTTTGTATACTTTTATAGCAACAAGGATCAAGTGAATCATACATACACCGTGGATATGAAATAAGAGAAAAGTTAACCATTACATGACTTTGGAATTCATAATCGTTTTAGGAGGTTAAAAGAATGAATATTAAAGCGCCTAGAGGTACGGTAGATGTTCTACCAAAGGATGCTAAAAAATGGCAGTTTGTTGAGAATAAAATAAAGGGGATCTGTGATAAATACCATTACGAAGAAATTCGTACACCGGTATTTGAACATACAGAAGTATTTTCACGTGGGGTAGGAGACTCAACTGATATTGTGCAAAAGGAGATGTATACCTTTGAAGACCGTGGCGGTAGAAGTCTTACACTTCGCCCAGAAGGTACAGCTGCTGTAACGAGAGCTTTTGTACAGAACAAGTTGTACGGGGAGGCTAATCAACCTGTAAAACTATACTACTTCATGCAAATGTTCCGTTATGAACGACCTCAGGCAGGCAGAATGCGTCAGTTGAATCAGTTTGGGGTAGAAGTATTAGGAAGTGCAGATCCAGCGGTTGATGCAGAAGTGATTGATTTAGCGATGACTGTATATCGGTCACTGGGATTAACATCTTTAAAACTAGTAATTAATTCGTTAGGTGATGTTGAGAGTAGAAAGAGGCATCGCGATGCACTAATTAAACACTTTACTCCATACAAGGAAGAACTGTGTGAAGATTGTCAGTCTCGATTAGAGCAAAATCCAATGAGAATTCTAGATTGTAAAGTCGACAGAGACCACCCATCCATGAAAACAGCACCTTCTATTCTAGATTATCTGAATGAAGATTCGGTTGAATACTTTGAAAAGGTTAAAAAATATCTTGAATTGATGGGAATTGAATATGAAGTTGATCCTAATCTTGTAAGAGGCTTGGATTACTATAATCACACGGCATTTGAAATTATGAGTGAGGCGGAAGGTTTCGGAGCCATTACAACACTTGCTGGTGGGGGTAGATACAATGGACTAGTAGAACAGCTAGGTGGTCCAGCTACACCAGGTATTGGGTTTGGAATGGGAATTGAAAGACTATTAATGGCATTAGAAGCCGAAAATGTTGAAATTCCGTTAGAAGAAGCGTTAGATTGCTTTATCGTATCGATGGGAGAAGAGCCAAAATCGGAAGTAGTTCGTATTACACATGAATTACGTCAATATGGTATCCAAGTCGATCAAGACTACCAAGGTAGAAAAATTAAAGCTCAATTTAAAGCGGCCGACCGATACAAGGCTAAATATGTGTTAGTTTTAGGTGAAGAGGAGCTTGAAAAGAATGTCATAAATGTAAAAGAAATGGCTACCGGTGAACAAGTAGAGATTCCTTTAGATCAATTAACTCTCACAATGAAGGAAAAGCTTTTAGGAGGAAAATAGGATGAGCGAAAGAATACTAGCAGGAACGATACAAGAAAAAGATGTTGAAAAGGTAATTCTACTAAAAGGATGGGTTCAAAAACGCCGTGATCTAGGTGGTCTGATATTTATTGATCTCCGTGATAAATCTGGCATTGTACAGGTAGTTTTTAATCCTGATTACGAAGATGCCTTAACAATTGCAGAATCCGTTCGTAGTGAATACGTTATTGAAGTAAAAGGGAAGGTGGTGCTTCGTGACGAGAGCACGATAAATCCCCATATGGAGACTGGTACTCTAGAGGTTATCGCTACAGAGGTTTCCATATTAAATAAGTCGAAAAACCCTCCTTTTCTCATACAAGATGATACAGATGTGTCAGAAGATTTACGTCTGAAGTATCGTTATATGGACCTACGTCGTGGAGCATTACAAGAGACCTTTAAAAAGCGCCATCAAATCACACAGGTTGTGCGTAACTTCTTAAACGATGATGGATTCCTAGAAATGGAAACACCGATTTTAACGAAGAGTACACCAGAAGGAGCCCGTGATTACTTAGTTCCTAGTCGTGTACATCCAGGCGAATTCTATGCATTACCACAGTCACCACAATTGTTTAAACAATTGATTATGATGAGTGGCTTTGAAAAATACTATCAAATTGCTCGTTGCTTCCGTGATGAAGATTTACGTGCTGACAGACAACCAGAATTTACTCAAATTGATATTGAGACCTCCTTTATGACAAGTGATGAAATCATGACAATGACAGAGAAAATGATGCAGAAGGTGATGAAAGAAGTCAATCAGGTTGATATTCCATTACCATTACCAAGAATGCCATACAAGGAAGCAATGGAGCGTTACGGTTCTGATAAACCAGATACACGCTTTGGCTTAGAACTTATTCATGTTTCGGATCTACTAGCCAATTCTAGCTTTAAAGTATTCCAAGGTGCAATCGAGCGGGGTGGAAAGGTTGCATTATTAAATGTCAAAGGAGAAGCTACTAATTTCTCCAGAAAGGATATTGATAAACTTACTGAGTTCGTCAATGTCTATGGAGCTAAGGGACTTGCTTGGCTCAAGGTAGAAGATGGGGAATTAAAAGGACCAATTGCTAAGTTTATTTCAGAGGAAGAAAAACAAGGCTTACTAGAGCTAGCAAATGCAGAAGATGGGGATTTACTATTATTCGTTGCGGATAAGACCTCTGTTGTATACGATAGCCTAGGAGCTTTACGCCTTAAGCTTGGTAAAGAGCTTGGTCTAATAGATGAAAGTAAGTATAACTTCCTATGGATTACCGATTGGCCATTATTAGAATATGATGAAGAACTTGGCCGTTACTTTGCAGCCCACCATCCATTCACGATGCCGTTTGAGGAAGATGTTGAAAAGCTGGCAACTGATCCAGCAAGTGTTCGTGCAAATGCTTATGATTTAGTTCTGAATGGATATGAATTGGGTGGAGGTTCTATTCGTATTTATAAACGTGAACAACAAAATGAAATGTTTAAGGTGCTAGGGTTTACAGAAGAAGAAGCACAAGAACAATTTGGTTTCTTACTGGAAGCCTTGGAATATGGTGCACCGCCACATGGGGGGATTGCGTTAGGGCTGGATCGTATTGTTATGCTTCTAACAGGTAGAAGTAACCTAAGAGATACGATACTATTCCCGAAAACTGCATCAGCATCAGACTTGCTAACAGAAGCTCCAAGTGAAGTGAGTAAAGCACAGTTAACTGAATTATCTATTCAGCTAAATGAAAATAAATAACTTTATTGTTGATAATGTTTAAATTTTGTAACAATTGTAATGAATACTTCATATAAAGGGATATTGAATACGTGGAATACGTATGTTAATATATTTTTACAAACGTAATGCATTACGAAAGTGAATCAATCCTGATATGTTTGCCTATATCATATGTTTTGACCGAACAGTTTTATATAGGGAGCTTAGCAGTTTTCGTGTGGCATACATGCCTCGTTTTCAACTAACGAGAGGACGTATAAAATACGAAACAAGGCACCCACCTGCTCGTAGCGGGGATCAAAACTTACTATAGGCGGCATTATTGGGATTGATGTATACATAAATAATAGGTAAGGCTAGCAGAGAAGCTAGTCTTATTTTTTTGCGGTTTGGAATAATCGTTATATCTGGATACTACAATCATGAACGTAATACTTTAACGAAGTGTTGACTTTTTAGATAATTTCATATAGTTTTTTCCAAACATTATTAATAAATAGAATTAATTTATGATCAACAGGTGAGCGAAGTTTAGGAAATGGTATTCATAATGGGGGGGATGGAAATGGAAGATTGTTTTATTTGTGCTAAACATACGGGGGAAATTTCTACTTCGGGCGTAACCATCTATGAGGATGATGTCGTGTATGTTGGACATATCGATCAAAATGGAAAACCGAATTATCTAGGTCATATTATGATTGATTTGAAGCGACATGCTCCAACCCTTGCTGATTTGACGATAGAGGAAGCAAAAGTATTTGGGGTTATGATGGCACGTGTCAGTAAAGCTTTAGTTCAAAGTGTTGGGGCAGAGCATGTTTACTCACTAGTTTCGGGAAATAGCGTTCCACACCTTCATATGCATCTAGTTGCACGTTATCCAAATACGCCTGAAAATTATTGGGGACCAATGGCGGTTTACGATTGGAAGGAAGCACCTTTTGGTGATAACGAAGAGGTGATTCAGCTGTGCAAAAAAATAAAAGCGTATCTGGAGAAGTAATGATGGAGGGTAGGATAAAGGAATACACCTGGATAGGAAGTCAAATAGATTATGTAGATCAGATTAATGTTCAGCAACTTAGTCATGTCGTAATAGGGAACTTCGGTGGAAATTCTTCTGCAGGTCAATATAAAAATGAGGATGGATGTCTCGTATGGACTGATCAAAATAAATGTTGGGAGTTTGCTGTTTTATTAGATGCCCATCATTCAGCGGAAAGTGCAGAATTAGTGATGAATCAAATAAATGCCAATAAAAGTCATATACAAGATCTATGCAATGACCCATCTATTAAAGGGATAAAGGATATAGAGCATACCATAGTTAATATGTTTATGGATGGGGCATTTCTCAGAGCATGTCGGAAAGTTAAAGGAGAGACGGCGTGTTTACTTGTATTAAGAAAAGAGAAGTATCTATGGTGGTTTTCTGTTGGGGATTGTCTTTGCTATGTATTTCATCCGGAGCTTGCCGAATTAGGTCAATATCAAGTTAACCAACGGCATTTTTATGAATGGATAGGGAAAGTTAATACATTTGAGCAATCTGTTCCCTGTTATAGTAGTGGTGTCAGAGAACTAAGAAAAGGGTTAGATCGAATTTTTTTAACGACTGATGGATTAATTGAGTGCCCTAATGATCCATTTGCATCTCCTGTAGATATCTATCGAATGATGAGTAAACATTCCAATCATAAAGGCATTCAAAAAATACTGCAAACAATACAACATCATAATGTTAGAGATAGCACCACGATTATTACTTGGGAGGTCACGGTCGATTCAGCTGTGACAAGACCTAGCGATGAAGTAGATGTGGAACAAAGCTAAGCCTAGCGCAAAAAGAAAAAACCGAACTAATTCAAATTCTTCTAATAGAATCGTGATAAGTAGTTCGGATTTTTCTATACCTACTATGCTTTTATTACAAACAAATCTTATATCGACTGGGTTATATGTTGCTTAGTTAGATCCCTGGGCAATTTGCTCAAGGTTACCATTCTTGTCCATACGGAAAGCAGGAGCTTTAAACGAGCCTTGGTCTTCTAATACCGTCATCTTTCTTGCTCGGTCCATGATTTGGACGAATACTTTATAATCTTCTTGAATAGTAGATAGCTCTTGTTTCGTCTCCGTGAGTTCCTTTTCAAGTTTATTAATCTGTTCTTTTAGTAAAGCATTCTCTTTCTGTGCTTGGTCAAGAGATACTTTTGATTGATTGGAAGCATAATAGTCTTTTTTGAGTTGGTTCAAAAATTGAATAACTGTTTCCAATGTAATAGCCGATGGTGTAGTATATTCTGGTTCTCTACTAGTATCTTCTGTTACAGGGGTTTCATAGTTTTGTTGAAAGGCAATAACTGGTGCTCTATTCGCCTTCTTCGCTTTCTCAATGGCTCGTTTTTTCTCTTTACGTTGCCTTTTAGCTAAATCAATCGCATTAATATATTTTTTTCGGATTTCAGCATTCCATCTAAAGCCACAAGCTGCTGATGTGCGATTAAGCTTGTCTCCGACTTCCTCAAAGGCATTTAATTGTGTGCTTCCTTCACGAATATGACGCAGTACAGTTTCTGCAAGTAGTAAGTCGTCCTCGTGTGACCATGCATCCTGTCTAACTTTTGTCATGTATGTTTCATCTCCTTTTTCCATAACTACCTAATCAAAACAATAGATTTTTTAACTAGTAAATTTTCTAAGTCAAAAAGTCAGTTCATTAGATAGACAGTTTTAGAATTGACTTTTAGGACATTATTTCCTTTTACATAGTCTAGACGGGAGATGATTTTTTTATACGTTAGGAGGATATAATTTTTAACGGATTGTTATATGGAGATGTATAAAAAAACTAGGCATCAATTAAGGATGCCTAGCTTATACCTCTTTAATTATGACTCTTTTTCTCTTTTAGTATCTTCTCATACACTTGTTTCATAGCTTGTTCAAATTTTCCGGTTTCCTTTGGCGTGTAGTATTGTTTGTTTTTTATTGTATCAGGTAAATATTGTTGATAAACCCAACCGCCAGGATAATCATGTGGGTATTTATAGTCTACACCTCTACCTAGACTGGACGCTCCTTGATAATGAGCATCTTTTAAATGCTTTGGAATATCACCGCTTTTACCACTGCGAATATCAGCAATTGCAGCATCGAGAGCCTGATATGCTGTATTTGATTTCGGCGATAAACATAGTTCAACAATTGCAACTGCAAGCGGAATTCTTGCTTCTGGGAAGCCTAATCTTTCTGCCGCCTCTACTGCCGCAACTGCACGAGGACCTGCTTGCGGATTGGCTAGTCCTATATCTTCGTAGGCAATAACGATCATTCTTCTAGCGATTGAATCTAAGTCACCAGCTTCAATTAATCTACCTAAGTAATGTAATGCCGCATCAACATCGCTACCACGAATCGACTTTTGGAAAGCTGATAATACATCATAATGAGCATCACCATCTTTATCGTGGGAAAAGCTCTTGCGTTGCATACATTCCTCTGCAATGTCGATGTTGATAACGATTTCACCATCTTGATTTGGTGGTGTTGATGCCACAGCTAACTCTAACCCATTTAAAGCAGATCGCATATCGCCACCAGAACTTTGTGAAAAGTGCTCTAGCGCTTCATCAGTAAGAATAACTTTCTCATTACCATATCCATTGTCTGAATCAGTTAGTGCTCTTTGGATAGCTTTTTTGACATCTAATGGTGTTAAGGCATGTAATTCAAATATGTGGCAACGACTTCTAATGGCAGGGTTAATTGCGTGGTAGGGATTACTTGTCGTACAGCCTATTAATGTTATTAAATTACTCTCCAAATGGGGGAGTAGGAAATCCTGCTTTCCCTTATCCAAACGATGTACCTCATCTAGGATTAAAACCATGGAACCGGACATTTTTGCTTCTTCTACAACTATTTCCATATCTTTCTTTTTATCAATGACTGCATTTAATTTTCTAACTTGAAGTTTAAGCGTCTTTGCTATCGCTGTTGCCATCGATGTTTTACCAGTACCCGGGGGCCCATAAAGAATCATCGATGCCAGCTTCTCCGCCTTTACCATTCGGTTTATGATTTTTCCTTCCCCAACTAAATGTTCTTGTCCAATGATTTCACTTATATGATTAGGTCTTAGTCGATAGGCTAGTGGTTGATGTTTCATCTTCATCGTCCTTTTATAAATTATAATAGTTTGGTAATCTTAGCCTAAGCTTGATTCGAAAAAAATGCAAGAAGACTAACTTCATGCTATAATACCATGTATTTTAAAGTTTAAGATGATAATGGTATAGTTAATATAGAAGTAATAGGAAAAACGGTAAGGATTAGAGGAGTTATAGTAAATGAAAATTTCAACTAAAGGACGTTATGGGCTGACGATTATGCTGGAGCTTGCACGTAATTATGGAGAAGGCCCAATTCCATTAAAAACAATTGCAAAAGAAAATAGTTTGTCAGAACATTACCTAGAGCAACTGGCTGCACCACTTAGAAATGCCGGACTCATTAAGAGTATTCGAGGAGCGTATGGCGGATATATCTTACCAAAGGATCCAAAAGAGATTAGTGCAGGGGATATCATTCGAGTACTAGAGGGACCGATTGTCTTAGTAGAGGGAATCGAGGATGAGGAACCAGCCAAGCAGGCATTATGGAAGCGTGTTACAGAGGCTGTTAAAGATGTTTTAGATAAGACGACATTGGAAGATTTGGTCAACCATGAGAAGGATGACCCATTAGAAGGATATATGTTTTACATTTGATTTAATGACTAGAAAGGACGAGCGTAATGGAACATATATATTTAGATCATGCTGCAACTACACCGATGGATAAAAGAGTAATTGATGCAATGGTACCAGTTTATGATGAGGTGTTTGGAAATCCTTCGAGTGTCCATTCGTTTGGCAGAAAAGCGAGGCAATTATTAGATGAAGGAAGGCGAGTTCTTGCTGGAAGTATCCATGCTAATGAAAAAGAAATTATTTTTACTAGTGGCGGAACCGAGGCAGATAATCTTGCCTTAATTGGAACAGCAAAAGCGAACCAGCATAAAGGAAAACACATCATTACGACGGCTATGGAGCATCATGCAACATTGCACACTGCTGAGTATTTAGAAAAAGAAGGCTTTGAGGTAACATATCTTCCTGTTAATGAGGAGGGGAAGATTTCCGTTAATGACCTTAAAAATGCTTTAAGAGATGACACGATTCTTGTTTCGATTATGTATGTGAATAATGAAACGGGAATCATCCAACCAATTAAGGAAGTCGGGGGATTGTTAAAGGATCATCCAGCATATTTCCATACCGACGCTGTCCAAGCCTATGGCACAATAGAGATAAACGTACAAGAGCTTGGTGTGGATTTATTATCTGTCTCCGCACATAAAATAAACGGTCCAAAAGGAATTGGCTTTTTATATGTCAGAGAAGGGATTAAATTGAATGCCTTGCAATTCGGTGGCGAGCAAGAGCGAAAACGCCGTCCAGGGACTGAGAATGTTGTTGGCGTTGTCGGTTTTCAGACTGCAGTAGAAGTAATGATTAGAGAAAGAGAAATTCGTAATACTAAGTATGCAGCATATAAGGAACAGTTTTTACAGGTATTGAAAGAACAAGGCATTAATTTTAGTGTGAATGGGGATATAAACAGCACCATTGCTTCGATTGTGAACGTAAGCTTTCCAGGTGGTAATGTAGAAAAGTTACTTGCTAATTTTGATTTAGCTGGAGTAGCAGCATCTAGCGGAAGTGCTTGTACAGCAGGTTCGGTGGAACCCTCACATGTATTAACAGCGATTTATGGTGAAAATAACCCATGCACAACTAGCTCGATTCGATTTAGCTTTGGAGCTGCCAATACTAGTGAAAATGTCGAAGAAGCAGCACATCGTGTTGCCAAAATTATAAAACGATTAGTAAAGTAGGGTGTTCATAATGAAAGAAAATAAAGATATACGTGTTGTTGTAGGAATGAGTGGTGGAGTCGATTCATCAGTAGCTGCACTACTATTAAAGGAACAGGGGTATGATGTAGTCGGTATTTTTATGAAAAACTGGGACGATACCGATGAATTTGGTGTCTGTACCGCAACAGAAGATTTTGAAGATGTTGTTCGTGTATGTAATCAATTGGATATCCCGTATTATTCAGTTAACTTTGAAAAGCAATACTGGGATAAAGTGTTTACGTATTTCTTAGATGAATATAAAGCAGGGCGCACACCTAACCCAGATGTAATGTGTAATAAGGAAATTAAGTTTAAAGCATTTTTAGATTATGCACTAGATTTAGGAGCGGATTATTTAGCTACTGGACATTATGCTCAAGTTCGTGAACATAATGGAAAGTATGAAATGTTACGCGGGGTAGATTCAAATAAAGACCAAACATATTTCCTAAATCAATTAACTAGTGATATTTTAGAAAAAGTTATGTTTCCACTAGGTCACTTACCAAAATCTAAAGTGCGTGAAATTGCCAAAGAACACGGCTTAGCTACTGCTACGAAAAAAGATAGCACTGGAATTTGTTTCATCGGTGAGCGTAACTTTAAAGAATTTCTTAGTGAATATTTACCTGCACAACCTGGTGAAATGCAAACCCTTGATGGAGAGGTGAAGGGAAAGCATGATGGATTGATGTATTATACGATTGGTCAACGTCAAGGACTAGGAATCGGTGGTTCAGGTGATCCATGGTTTGTTGTTGGTAAGAATCTAAAGAAAAATATTCTTTATGTGGAACAAGGCTTTAGTAATGAATATCTATATTCTGATGAACTACTAGCGACAGATGTTAATTGGATTAATCCTGATACAGTTGAGAAAACCTTTACGTGTACGGCAAAATTCCGCTATCGTCAAGAAGACAGTGGGGTAACCGTACATGTATTGGATAACGGTGACTTAAAGGTAGTATTTGATGAGAGTCAACGCGCTATTACACCAGGCCAAGCTGTTGTATTCTACGATGGTGAGGTATGTCTTGGTGGTGGAACAATAGACAAAGTAAAGAAACAAAACAACGTATTAGATTATGTTGGATAGGGAGTACGACAATGAGTAAAATTGCAGAAGCAGTCGAATTAATGAAAGAAAGTAAATATGAAGAAGCAGCTAATCTATTTAATGAATATATCGAAGAAAATCCTAATGATCCGGTTGGGTTTATAAACTTTGGTAATTTATTATTGCATATTGGTGAGCATGAAAGTGCCATTAATTTCTTTCAAAAGGCTTTATCGTTAGAAAATACAACCGCTACAGCCTATTATGGGATTGGAAATGCTTATTTTGAAATGGAAGATTTTCCAAAAGCACAGCAGAACTTTCTTGAAGCGATTAAATTGGGATTAGAAGAAGCAGACGTATATTTTATGCTCGGAATGTCTCATCAAAACCAACAGCAATTTAAATTAGCTTTGCCGTATCTTTTAAGAGCCAAGGAAATAACACCTCAAGATGAGGAGGTCGTGTTTCAGTATGGACTTGCTTTAGCACAGAGTGAATTGTTATCGGATGCTAAAAAGGTTTTCGAAACGGTGTTAGAATTAAATGAAAGCCACAGTGATGCTTTATATAACTTAGGCGTCATTTCATTATTCGAAGAAGACGTAACTAGTGCAGTAGCATATTTTGATGAAGCACTAAAATATAATCCGAATCATGTGCTAGCAGCGAATGGAAAGCGGGTAGCAGAGGAAGCAATAAATTAATTGCGGTATGGGAATGTGAGGTATTTAGTATGGACCAACTTCAACCTGTGGAAATCGAAGAATATATAAAGGGAGAGCTTCTCTATACAATTTTTCATAATGATGTAGAGCATTTTTCCATTGCCAAGGTAAAAATACTAGATACTAATCTAAACTATGATGAGAAAGAAATTGTCATAAAAGGCTACTTTTCCCAATTGCAGGAAGGGACTGTGTATCGGTTTATTGGTCAACTTGAAAAGCATCCTAAATATGGACAGCAATATAGTGTTATTTCCTATCAAACATTTATTCCAGATACAAAGGAAGGACTAATCGCTTATTTAGCTAGTGATATGTTCTATGGAATCGGAAAAAGAACTGCTAAGAAGGTTGTTGACCATTTAGGAGAATCTGCTGTTTCTTCTATATTAAACAATCCTTCTGTTTTAGATTCCGTCCCAGGGTTAAAGAAAGAAGCTGCTAATACGATTGTCAAGACATTACAAGAGAATCAAGGCTTTGAACATGTAGTAGTTTACTTAGCAAAGTATAATATTGGTCTTAAAATGGCGCAGAAAGTCTATGAACAATATAAGGATGAAACGATAGAGTTATTAGAAGATGATCCATACCGCTTAGTATTTGATGTGGAGGGTTTCGGATTTCATACAGCAGATGAGATTGCAAAGAAGAATGGATTATCTCTATCCAGTCCAAATCGAATTGGAGCTGGATGTATTTATATATTGCAAAGAAGTGTGCAGGATGGTCATGCATTCTTGCCATTAAACCAATGCCTTGATGAGGTCAGTGCGTTATTAAGTAATCAGGAGTATGTCCTAACAGAGGACGAAATCAAAAGTACGATAGAAAAGTTAAATAAGGAAAAGAATGTAATCCTATATAAAGGCAAAGTGTATCTACCGTCTTTATATTATGCAGAAGATGGATTTGCCTCTAGTGTTAAACGATTAATTTCTTCTCAGATGGATGAAGCTACTACGCTAGCTGATTTAATGAAGATTATCGGCAAAATTGAAGAGGAAGAAATCCTTAGCTATGGAAAGGAACAGTTTGCTGCTATCGAACAGGCACTAAAATCAAAACTGATGATTCTTACAGGTGGTCCTGGAACTGGTAAGACTACCGTTATTAAAGGGATTATTAAGGCATATGCGGCTGTTCATAATCTTTCGGTAGAAACAGCAGACTATGAGCATAAGAAGGACTTTCCTTTTGTCCTTGCTGCACCAACAGGGAGAGCAGCAAAACGATTAAATGAATCGACAGGTCTTCCAGCTCTTACGATACACCGCCTCCTAGGTTGGAATGGTAGTGAAGGCTTTGAGAAGAACGAGCATGAGCCTTTGAACGGAAAGTATCTCATAATTGATGAGTTTTCTATGGTAGACATATGGTTAGCTAATAATCTATTTAAAGCCATCCCTACGGATATGCAAGTACTAATCGTTGGAGATGAAGATCAACTTCCATCTGTTGGTCCGGGACAGGTGTTAACCGATTTGTTGGAAAATAATCATATTCCAAAAGTAAGCCTACATGAAGTTTATCGGCAAAAAGAAGGTTCAAAGATAATCCAATTAGCTCATAGTATAAAGAATGATACGTGCTCAGTGGATAGCTTAACGAATGATAAAGATTTTAGTTTTATTGCATGTCGGGAGCATCAAGTCGTAGACGTCATTACCAAGGTGTTTGAGAAGGCGATGAATAAAGGACTTGATGTTCGAGATATTCAAGTATTAGCACCTATGTATAAGTCCCAGGCAGGAATTACTATCATTAACAATGCCTTACAAGCATTAATTAATCCAAAAGGAAAAGGTAAGCGTGAAGTTAGGCATCATGACACCCTATTTCGAATTGGAGATAAAGTAATCCAATTAGTCAATCAACCAGAAGATCATGTGTATAATGGGGATATTGGTGAGGTAGTTGCTATTTTCAGAGAAAATGAAAATACAGAGAATGTGGAGCAATTAGTGGTGTCATTTGATGAACGGGAAGTCGTCTATGAGCGAAAAGACTATGACAACTTAATGCTGGCATATTGTATCTCTATCCATAAATCCCAAGGAAGTGAGTTTCCTATTGTTATATTACCTGTTGTGTCCACGTATAACCGTATGTTACGGAAGAATCTATTATACACTGCAATTACAAGAGGACAGAAATCACTTATAGTATGTGGTGAGAAACAAGCCTTTTTACGAGGAATTCAGACGAAGGATACGAATAAACGGTATACATCCTTGCAAGAACAGTTAATCGAAAGATTAGGAGACGTACAAGTTTCAAGTGGGGATACAGTAGAAGAGGAATACGACATTTCCCCTTATGATTTCATGTAAGTAGGTATATTTTGGAGAAAAAGGGAAAGCATAACATAATACTTATAAATTATTTCCAGGAGAGATTAGTATTTATGTTAATGCGATGCCCGAATTGTAGTAGTAAAGATATAGGAAAAATTGGTTCACAGCAGTACTATTGCTGGAATTGTTTTGTAGAAATGTCTGTATCAGGTAATGAATTAACCGTGCATCAAGTTGAAGCGGATGGAAGTTTAAGCTCGCTCAATGATTTATTTACAGAAGAAGAAAGAAAACTAGAATGGTAATCCTTTAGTTTTGAACAAAAATTCCTGACTAAAGGGGTGTACCAGATGTTTTCTCAAAAAAAACCGATTCATTTTCTTTATTATATCGTGACAGGGATATTTGTATTTTTATTTATTTATTTGCTTGTAAAGCTTTTTCCTTATTATAAGGCGTTCTTCTCCTTCCTGTTGCATGTAGCAGCACCCTTTTTGATTGCCAGTTTAATCGCCTATTTACTGTATCCTATTGTCCAGAAAATTCATCAATACAATATTCCTAGAAGTATTGCAATTTTATTGATATACATTCTATTTTTCGGTGGACTTGGTTATTTAATTTATCGTGTCTATCCTGCAGCTGTGGCACAATTACGGGATTTAAATGCGTATTTACCACAGTTGATAGCTATGTATCAAGATCTTATCTATCAAGTTTATGCTTCTACCTCATTTTTACCGGAAACCGTCCATGATAGGATTGAAGAGACTATTCTGTCGATTGAATCGAGTCTTGACGGATGGATAGGTAAGTTAGTTGGAGGCGTAACCAAAATTATCGATTTTATTGTTTTGTTAACGGTTATTCCGGTATTAGTTTTTTATTTCTTAAAGGATTATGAGAAAATCAAAGGATATGTCAAACGATTTATACCGTCTAAGTATCGCGATAATTCTAGTAATCTTGTCCATGCCATTGATGAAGGCTTAGGTGGATATTTGCGTGGGCAATTATTAGTTAGTCTATTTGTTGCCATAGCGTCATATATTGTGTTTCAATTTTTGGGATTGAATTATGCCTTGCTACTTGCTATATTTATGGGCATTATGAATTTCATACCATATTTTGGACCAATTATAGGAGCAGTTCCGGCGGTATTAATTGGTTTAACCGTTTCGGGAAAAATGGTCCTGTTCATCGTTATTGGTGTATTTGTTATTCAATTAATTGAGAGTAATTTACTCTCCCCATACATCGTTGGTAGAAGTACAAGAATTCATCCGGTTGTCATCATTTTCGCTTTATTACTAGGTGGTAAAATTGGTGGCGTCTTAGGAATGGTAGTGGCGGTACCTGCATTTACGATATTGCGGGTCATTATGAAACATACTTGGATTATGATTAGAGAAAATTGACTTTTTAGGTAAAGTTATCTATAATATCGCTATCAATAATTATTTAATACGATGAAGGTTCTGAGTACATGGCACTCGATTTTCTAGAGAGAGGTTTCCTAGGCTGTAAGAAATCTTAAATTAGAACCATGGAAAGCTAAACCTGAGTACGGCTAATCCCCGTCGGTTTCATACCGTTATCATGCTTAAGTGATGGATAGTAATGTCCATAATTAGGGTGGTACCGCGAATAATCTCGTCCCTGCAAATATTGCAGAGAGGAGATTTTTTTATTGGTGTATTTTCTACTTATAGCATGTAAATGAACTGTAGCGTGCTAATATGCATTGGACACCCGAAAAATCAATTATGAATAATTTTAAAAGGAGGATATAGATGAAAAATTTAACATCTGCTCAAATTAGACAAATGTATTTGGACTTCTTCCAAGAAAAAGGCCACAGAGTGGAACCAAGTGCTTCACTAGTCCCACAAGATGATCCAACATTATTATGGATAAATAGTGGGGTAGCGACATTAAAGAAATATTTTGATGGTCGTGTCATTCCAGAAAATCCCCGGATTGTTAACGCTCAAAAATCAATCCGTACAAATGACATTGAAAATGTAGGGTATACAGCAAGACACCATACATTCTTTGAAATGTTAGGGAACTTCTCTATTGGAGATTATTTTAAAAAAGAAGCCATTGCATTCGCATGGGAATTTTTAACGAGTGAAAAATGGTTAGGCTTAGATCCAGATAAGCTATCTGTAACTGTTCACCCGGAAGATGATGAAGCGTATGAAATGTGGTTAAACGATATTAAGCTGCCGAAAGAACGAATCATTCGTTTAGAAGAAAACTTCTGGGATATCGGTGAGGGTCCAAGTGGTCCGAATACTGAAATCTTCTATGATCGTGGAGAAAGCTATGGCAAAGATCCAAATGATCCAGAATTATATCCCGGTGGGGAGAACGACCGATACTTAGAGGTGTGGAACTTAGTATTCTCACAATTCAATCATAATCCAGATGATACGTATACACCACTTCCTAAGAAGAATATCGATACAGGAATGGGATTAGAACGTATTGTCTCCGTAATTCAAGATGTACCAACTAACTTTGAAACAGATTTATTCATGCCAATTATTAAGAAAACAGAGCAATTAGCAAATGTAAAGTATGGGGTAGCGAAAACGAGTGATACAGCGTATAAAGTAATTGCTGACCATATCAGAACGGTAAGTTTTGCTATTAGTGATGGGGCACTACCATCAAATGATGGAAGAGGCTATGTATTAAGAAGACTAATACGTCGAGCAGTTCGATTTGCGAAAGAAATTGGAATCGAAAAACCATTTATGTACGAATTAGTTAAAACGGTTGGAGAAATCATGAAAGATTTCTATCCTACTGTCCTACAGCAACATGACTTTATACAAAATATTATCAAAGTAGAAGAAGAACGCTTCCATGAAACCTTGAATGAAGGGCTAGATATCCTAACTACTATTATTGAGAAAGAAAAAGGGAAAGGTTCAACTGTTTTCCCAGGTGAGGAAGTATTCCGACTTTATGATACGTATGGTTTTCCTAAAGAATTAACAGCAGAATATGTGGAACAATTAGGATTTAGTATAGACGAAGCTGGATATGATAGAGAAATGGAAAAACAGCGTGAACGCGCTAGAAACGCTCGACAAAAGGTAGATTCTATGCATGTTCAAGATGAAGTGTTTAGTAAATTAGACGTGGAGAGTGAATTTATCGGATATGATAGTTTAGAATCCGATACGAAGATAGTGGCATTATTGAAGGATGGAGAATTAGTAGAGCGTGCTAAGAAAGATGAAGAAGTATTGATTTTCCTACAAGAAACGCCATTTTACGCGGAAAGTGGCGGTCAAATTGCAGACCATGGAATAATCAGTAGCAGTAATGGGAATGCTTCTGTGAAACATGTACAAAAGTCACCTAAATCACAAAACATTCACCGTGCTGTTGTAGAAGATGGTGAACTACGTGTTGGTGATCTTGTTAAAGCGATGGTGGATTCTGAATCCAGAAACTTAGTGATTAAGAACCATACAGCAACCCATTTACTTCACCAAGCGTTAAAAGATGTACTTGGAACACATGTCAATCAAGCCGGCTCTTTAGTTGCATCTGATCGACTACGATTTGACTTCTCTCACTTTAATGCAGTTTCTATAGAAGAGTTAAACCAAATTGAAAAAATTGTTAATGAAAAAATTTGGGATTCCATTCCTTTAGATATTAGCTATAAGAGTCTAAAAGAAGCAAAAGAAATGGGAGCCATGGCTTTATTTGGAGAAAAATATGGTGAGGTTGTCCGAGTTGTTCGTATTGGTGATTACAGTCTTGAATTATGTGGTGGTATACACGTTGGAAACACTTCAGAAATAGGTCTATTTAAAATCGTTTCAGAAGGTGGAATTGGTGCAGGTACGCGCCGTATTGAAGCAGTAACAAGTAAATTTGCTTATCAATTCTTGTCAGAGAAGGTAAATCTTCTCCAAAATACAGCTCAATTAGTGAAAACGAAAGATGAGAAAGTACCAGAACGTGTCGAGGCACTATTCCAAGAGATCAAAACATTACAAAAAGAAAATGAATCATTAAGTGCTAAGCTTTCCAATTTAGAAGCTTCCTCTATTTTGGAGCAGGTAGAAGAAGTTTCAGGTATTAAGGTGCTAGCTCAAAAAGTTAATGTAAAAGATATGAATCAACTAAGAACAATGGTTGATGAGTTGAAACAGAAGCTTGGTTCTGCCATAATTTTATTAGCAACAGAAAGTGGTAATAAAGTGCAACTTGCATCAGGAGTTTCAAAGGATCTAATCGAACGAGGATTACATGCTGGTAATTTAATTAAGGGAGCTGCACAGCTTTGTGGCGGTGGAGGCGGTGGACGCCCTGATATGGCCCAAGCCGGAGGAAAAGATGCAAGTAAAATTAATGACGCATTAGATTTCACGAAACAGTACGTGGAATCGAATCTGAAAGCATAAAGATGTAAACCATCATAGCTCATGAATGTTAAAAAATATTATATTTAATCTTTCAAACATGGTAGAATGAATAGAGAGTCAAAAAGCGGAATGAGGTGTCGTGATGAGTTCAAATGATAAAACCATGAAATTCAACTTTTCGGAAGAGCCATTTGATCGAGATATAAAAGAAATCTTAATGACTGTCCATGAGGCACTTCAAGAAAAAGGATACAATCCCATTAATCAGATTGTTGGTTACTTATTGTCCGGAGATCCTGCATATATTCCAAGATATAAAGATGCAAGAAATTTGATTCGTAGAATTGAACGTGATGAAGTGATTGAGGAACTTGTCAAATATTATTTAGAACAGCAATATAAAAAAGGTATTTAAATGAAGATAATGGGTTTAGATGTTGGCTCTAAGACAATTGGAGTCGCTATAAGTGATGAATTGGGATGGACAGCCCAAGGATTAACAACGATTAAATGGGATGAAAATGATATTCATTCAGCAGATAGTCAATTAAAAACCATAATTGATGAGCATAATATATCAAAAGTAGTCATTGGCTTACCTAAAAATATGAATGGAACGATTGGGGAACGTGGTGAGGCATCACAGCGTTTTGCCGCATATATTGAAGAAAAGTACAATCTCCAAACTATATTATGGGACGAGCGCTTAACGACGATGGCAGCTGAACGAGTGCTACTCGAAGCGGATGTAAGTCGAAAGAAGCGTAAAAAGGTAATCGATAAAATGGCTGCTATGATGATTTTACAAGGCTATCTTGATCAAAAGTAAAAAGGAGACTAATAATATGGCTATTGAAGAAAAAGAACGCATCATCATTCCTGATGAAAATGGAGAAGAACATTTATTTGAGGTATTATTTACATTTGATGTAGATGATACAGGAAATTCTTACATTGCAGTAGTTCCTGCTGAACAAAAAAATGACGAGGAAGTAGAAGTTTATGCTTTCCGTTATGAAGAAAAAGATGATGAGGATATTTCATTATTTGCTATTGAGTCAGATGAAGAGTGGGACATTGTAGAAGAAATGCTAAATACATTAGCTGAAGAAGAAGAATTGAACGATTAAACGTTATCCAAAGAACAAAGCTAAAAGAATCCCCTACCACTATACAATGTGATAGGGGATTCTTTGCTTTATTATAAAATAACTTTTAAAAGCTAATATCAGTCCTTCATTATAGCATCAGGGAACTTAGATAATAGTACAATTAAATTGTATTTCTTGGGGAAATAATAGGATACATATGAGCCACTTTTCATGTATAAACTGATAAATCCTAGCGTATATTGTCATTTTTTAGTATAATATACCGGATGAGAGGGGGACGATGAATGTCGAAAGGAAAAGATAAAGGTACTTTTAAAGATAATTTAATTGCAAGAGGTGAAGAAGCTCGTACAGTTCGCAAAATCGTAGCAATTGTTATCTTTACCATTATCATTATCCTTGCTATCGGTGGTATAGTTGGATACAACTATGTTAAATCGGCTTTAGAACCAGTGGACCCTGGTAATGAGCAAGGTGTTGAGATAGAAATTCCTTTAGGTTCATCCACTTCAAGTATTGCCAATATACTTGAGGAAAATGAAATTATAAAAAATTCGATGATTTTTCGCTTCTATATAAAGTTTAAAAATGAGTCAGACTTTCAAGCAGGAAACTATACATTCACGAAGTCAATGACGATTGATGAAATTATAGAGTCCTTAAAAAGTGGTCGAATAACGAAGGAACCAGTGTACAGGGTTACAATTCCAGAAGGTCTAACCATTGAAGAAATCGCAAGCATATATGCAGATAAACTTCCGATTACAGAAGAAGAATTCTTGGAAAAGGTAACGGACGAAGCGTATATCAATCAACTTATTGAACAGTATTCCATACTAACGGAGGATATTCTCAATCCAGAACTACGGTTTGCACTAGAAGGATATCTTTTTGCAGCAACATATGATTTTTATCAAGAAGATCCACCAGTGGAATTAATAATAGAAAATATGTTGGACAAGTCTCAAGCTGTCATCAGTCAATATGTTGATAGTATTTCTGAAAGGGGATTATCCTTACATGAAGCGGTAACAATGGCTTCGATTGTAGAGAAGGAAGCAGTGACAGAAGATCAACGTAAGAAAATTGCTGGTATTTTCTTTAATCGATTAGAGATTGGTATGCCGTTACAAACTGATCCAACCGTATTATATGCGCTAGGTGGTCATAAGGAAAAGGTGTTATTATCCGATTTAGAGGTGGATTCACCATTTAATACGTACCAGATTAATGGCTTACCTATTGGACCTATTTCAAATTTCTCGGAAAGTGCATTAGAATCTACCGTTAATCCTGAGGAGTCTGATTTTTATTATTTCCTACATGATAAAGATGGTAATATTTATTATTCTGAGACATTAGAAGAACATAACGCATATAAGTCACAATATATTAATTAATCTCGAGGAAGTGTGAAGAATCTATTCACATTTCCCGTTTTTTTGCATGTGGTGTCAGAACGTTTTTTACTGATTAAGGATTTAAGTATAAGATTACCACAAATTGGTATCCTAATAGGATAAGTATAAATGAGGGTTATAAATGGATGAACAGTTATTAAATTATTTGAACAGTCACCTTCCTCCATCAGAGGATTGGGTAAAAGACATTGAACAGCAAGCACATATCGATCGTGTCCCAATTATGGATTCCATTGGGATAAATTTTCTAATGCAGTTAATTCGTTTATCAAAACCGAAGCGAATTTTAGAAATTGGTGCAGCTATTGGGTATTCAGCTTTAAGAATGAGTGAAGCCAATCCGGAAGCAACCATAACAACGATTGAAAAAGATGACAAAAGGTACCAACAAGCAATAGAAAATATTAGGAAAAACAACAGGGAAGCGGCAATTAAAATTATATACGGTGACGCCATAGAGGAGTTAAGTAGGCTAGCAGAAAATAAAAATAATACGTATGATTTTATCTTTATAGATGCTGCGAAAGGTAGCTATAAGCGTTTCTTTGAATTATGTTTCCCGCTATTAGCTGATCACGGTGTTATTATTTCAGATAACGTGCTATTTCGAGGCTATGTCCTTGATCCAAATTTTGACCACCCACGTTACAAGAAAATGGTCGAGAAAATTCGATCGTATAATGAATGGCTGGTAAATCATCCTAGCTTTATCACAACGATATTACCTATTGGTGATGGGGTTGCAATTAGTTATAAAAAATAGAAAAGGGGTAGCAAGATGCAAGACAAACCAGTAGTAATTGGGGTTGCAGGTGGTAGTGGAAGTGGGAAGACCTCTGTAACGAAATCAATCTGCCAGCGATTTTCAGATAAAACAATTCTTGTAATAGAGCAAGATTATTATTATAAAGATCAAAGTGATTTACCGTTTGAGGAGCGTTTAAAAACAAATTATGACCACCCACTTGCTTTTGATAATGATTTATTAATCCAACATATTCATGATTTATTAAATCATAAATCCATTGATAAACCTGTATATGACTACAAGGTTCACAATCGTTCGAAGGAAGTTATTACGGTAGAACCTAAGGATGTAATTATTTTAGAGGGAATATTAATATTAGAGGACCCTCGCTTAGTGGACTTAATGGATATAAAAGTGTTCGTTGATACAGATGCTGACCTTAGAATTATTAGAAGGTTGCTTCGTGATATTAAGGATCGTGGAAGATCTCTTGATTCGGTTATTGATCAATATTTAAACTCTGTAAGACCAATGCATTTACAATTTGTAGAACCTACGAAGCGTTATGCAGATATTATCATCCCTGAAGGTGGAGAAAACCACGTCGCAATTGACATCATGGCGACAAAAATCGCGGATATTCTGTCGAAAAATAAAGAAAATAGTTTAAACAAAAGTATTGAAAAGTAAAATAAAATCTGCCATAGTTATGGATAGTATACTTTTTAGTTGAATTGGGTTATCCCATAACACAATCAAGGTATTCTTGATTTAAAGCAGTAGATAGACAAAGGAGTGTTTTTTATGGCTGTAGAGAAAAGTTATTACATGACACAAGAGGGGAAAGAAAAGTTAGAACAAGAGCTTCTTTATTTAAAAACGGAAAGAAGACAAGAAGTTGTTGAACGAATTAAGGTCGCTCGTGATTTCGGTGACTTATCTGAGAACTCTGAGTATGATGCAGCGAAGGATGAGCAAGCATTTGTTGAATCCCGAATTTCTCAGGTTGAAAAGATGATTCGAAATGCAGTAATCATTGAAAATGATAATGAAAATCCTAATATGGTTTCTTTAGGGAAATCCGTTACATTCCAAGAGCTACCAGATGGTGACGAAGAAACGTATACGATTGTAGGAAGTGCAGAAGCAGATCCTTTTGAAGGTAGAATTTCGAATGACTCACCAATGGCGAAAAGTCTTCTTGGACATGAAGTAGGGGAGGAAGTAGCAGTAGTAACCCCTGGTGGAGAAATCCAAGTAAAAATATTAAAAGTAGAATAGATAAAAAAGCGGAGTAAATAGCTCCGCTTTTTGTTTCGATTGCATATAAATTATCTTGTGAATCACTCATACCTCTCTTCCTTTAAAGTAGTTACTTTAAGTTTGTGACAAAACGTAAACACTTTTGTTCTAACTTCTATTTTTTCATAAAAGTGAAACAGGAAAGTAAACAAAGGATATTATTCCTAGCATATAAGTTATGGTAATATAATAAGGTATACATAGGGAGGGAACGATAGAATGAGTGAATTTGATAGAAAATCTCGTGTAAACAAATTCGAAAAAAGACGTAAAAATACGAAGCTAATGTCTATACTAATTGTTGCTGCATGCTTCCTTATTATTCTTCTTTTAGGTTTATGGATTTTCAGTCCTAATGATAAACCTGATGAGAAAAATGAAAGTGCTAATCCTGATCATGTGTCAGAAGGAGATAACGATATCGAAACAGATGATTCCGAATTAGAAGAGGAATCTACTGAAACGGAAGAGAATACCCCTGAGGAAGATGAAGAAAATAATGAACCGTCAGAGGAGGATAATTCTAGCCAAGAAAGTGATAAACAATCAGTTGAAAGGAAAACCACAGATCCAGTTGCAGCTGATGATGATAATGTAATTAGTGCATTTACTGCGGATTGGCAGCCGGTTGGTACAGAACAAAGTGGGCCACATACTGTCGTATACGATGCCGATTCACAAGATAGAATAGAAATGGAAAAGGCTATTCTTTTAGCTACTGGATTAGCTGAAGATGATTTGATTACTTGGTGGTTAAAGCGTGGCGGTGATCAACAGGTGATCGGAACGGTATCAAATAGAGCTGAAACGGAGATATACCGTGTATATATAAGTTGGATGGATAACCAAGGATGGCAGCCAACTTTGGTAGAAGTATTGAAGGAAAACGATGAAAAATGGAGATTTGAATAGTAATAGGAGGATATACATCATGACAATAGGTATCATTGGCGCAATGGATGAAGAAATAGAAATTTTAAAAAAGAAAATGATAGACACAGAAGAGAGTACAATCGCTAATTGCGTATTTATAAAAGGTCATTTAGAAGGGAAAGAAGTAGTACTACTCCAATCTGGTATTGGTAAAGTGAATGCTGCCATGGCTACCACGATATTAATGGAAAGATACTCACCTACGTTTATTATTAATACTGGTTCTGCTGGTGGTTTTTCTTCTAAATTAGAAGTCGGGGATATCGTAGTATCGTCTGAGGTTGTGCACCATGATGTAGATGTAACAGCTTTTGACTATCAATATGGACAAGTTCCAGGAATGCCTGCAACATATCAAGCTGATTCTTCATTAGTGGATAAGACGATGAAGGCAATTGAACAACTAGATATAAATGGTGAGGTTGGCTTAATTGCGACAAGTGATTCCTTTATGGAAGATCCTGAACGAGTTCGTTTTGTACGTGAAAAATTCCCGAATATGATAGCTAGTGAGATGGAAGCGGCTGCTATTGCACAAGTATCATACCAGTATAATTGTCCTTTTGTCGTAATTCGAGCATTGTCTGATATAGCCGGAAAGGAATCTTCCGTATCCTTTGATGCCTTTTTAGAAACAGCAGCAAAAAACGCATCGGCATTAATTATCTTACTGTTAAAAGCCATATAGATTGGTAAGGTACGGGTTTCATTACTAAGGTATTACAATATGAAAAAAAGCTTAAACCAAAGGTAAAATCGAACTGAATGCATACCTTATTGAGCTAATAGTAAAGGCTGTCGTTGATGCTATCCGACAGCCTTTATAATCTTCTCCTCATCATGTATGCCAGCATTTCTTATCCTTTTCTTTCATTACGATAATACTCATGAAAAACCTTCATTAAAGCCCTTTTTTCGATACGTGATACATAACTTCTGGATATGTTTAACTTCTTCGCGATTTCTCTTTGCGTCATTTCCTTTTTATCATTCAATCCATAGCGATAAATGATTACTTCTTTTTCGCGTTTATCTAGAATGGAAAAATAATCCTGCATTTTTTCAATTTCCATATTTAATTGGATGTATTCAATGACATTTTCGTTTTCTGCTTGTAAAATGTCAATAAGGCTAATCTCGTTACCTTCTTTATCCTGACCGATAGGATCATGTAATGAAACGTCTTTCTTCACTTTTTTTAAGGCTCTTAAATGCATCAGTATTTCGTTCTCGATACAACGAGCCGCATACGTAGCGAGCTTGGTACCTTTCCCAACAGAGAAGCTCTCAATCCCCTTAATTAATCCAATTGTACCAATTGAGATTAAATCTTCCATATCCTCACCAGTGTTTTCGAACTTTTTTACTATATGGGCAACAAGTCTTAAATTATGTTCAATTAACTTGTTTCTAGCTTCTTCACTACCATTTTGCATTTCTTCGATATACTTGGCTTCTTCCTCTGAGGATAATGGCTGTGGAAAAGCATGGTTTTTTACATAGGAAACAAAGAATAGAGCTTCCTTTATTAGCAATGCAAGGACACTCAATATTCCGGACAAACACATACACCTCCTGACCAGGCTGGGCTATAGCCTATATAAACACAGTATGTCGTTAGAGCGTGTCTTGTGTCTGTCCATTTAAACAAATACAAGCAAAAAAATAAGGACGCCTTAAAGGGAGAACATCCCATTTAAAGCGTCCTATTTTATGATTGACGTTTTCGGATAGCTTCTTCAAATGCATCGGTACGATTTTTCGTAACGGGTTTAACACCACTAATGTGTGCAGCCCGACCAATCATATGTGATGAAACCGGAGCGGTTATTAAAATAAATAATATACCGAGTAACAGTTTCCCACTTACGATGTCTTCTTTGACTAATAGGTACAGGAAGGCAGCCAATATGATGCTGGATACTCCCAGCGTGGAAGCCTTCGTTGCCGCGTGTAGTCTTGTGAAGATGTCTGGGAAACGTATAATTCCAATAGATGCAGATAATGTTACAAATGCACCAATCAGTAATAATAAGCTAACAACAATATTTACAATTAATTCAATCCATGTCCCTGTCAATAATAACACCCTTTTCTACATATTTTGCCGTAGCAAGTGTACCAAGGAATCCAAGAATTCCAACGAGTAAAACCACGTCGTTTAAATATGGAGTAGAAAGGTGAATGGCTACAAGACCTGTCAATGCCATGAGATTTATTCCAATTGTATCTAAACTAACGGCACGATCTGGGTTAGTAGGCCCTTTAAACGTACGATAGAGGAGTAGTACTAGTGAAATTCCAATAGCAATTGAACAAACAATAATGGTATATTCAAGTATTAATTCTGTTACTTTTATAGCCTCTTCCATCTATCTTGTCACCTCCAGGATAGCTTTCTCGAAACTTTCCTTTATTTCCTTAACTGATTTATCTACTTCATCAATATCCATCGCATGAATATACAATATGTCATTTTCATCTGACACAGCAACAGATAGGGTACCAGGTGTTAAGGAAATTAGATGAGCTAAAATGGTAATTTCCCAATTGCTTTTCACCTCTAATGGTAGTGCAAAGATTCCTGGTTCTATTTCTGGTTTAGGTGTATAAACCAGTTTAAGGATACCGAGGTTTGATAAGAATAACTCTTTCACAAAAAGAAGGAGAAGCTTTACTATCTTTACGACCCGTATTCCATAAAATCGACCAGGTATAAAACGATTTAGCAAGAGTACTAAAAGAATACCCCAAATATATCCAGCAATAAAGCTTGCTAAAGTATACGATTCACTAAGGAACATCCACATGATGGCAATAATTAAGTTAATAATAATTTGAAATGGCATAATCCATTACTCCTTCAACACAGAATCAATATAAATTTGGGGATCTAATAAATACTCCGCTATGCCTTCAATAGAAGGATAGACAAACTCAGCTCCGATACCAAGAAAGACGGAGATAGCTAATAAACCAACAATTGGTAAGATTAATCCTAATGAAGGCTTCTTCGTATAGGTTTTCGTTTCATCTTTTTCTCCCCAGAATCCTCGAATGAAAATTTTCATGACAGAGTATAGGATAAGTAGACTGGATAATAGCGCTATTAAGGTTATCGCAATTTCATCAGCCGATAGGGCACCCCTTAGTAGTAATAGCTTTCCGATAAAACCACTAAATGGTGGAATACCCGCAAGGATAAATGCTGCGATAAATAGTAACCATCCTAATAAAGGATAATGATGGATTAATCCACCCATTTTCTTCAAGTCAGATGTTCCAGCTACATAGGCAATAA
Source organism: Ornithinibacillus liuyingii (assembly GCF_055550225.1). Lineage (NCBI taxonomy): Bacteria > Bacillati > Bacillota > Bacilli > Caryophanales > Bacillaceae > Ornithinibacillus > Ornithinibacillus liuyingii. The sequence goes on from NZ_JBPWOS010000005.1 coordinate 248,141, forward strand.
CTCCAACCAGTAAAAATAGCGCTGATTTTATAATCATATCGTGAACCAAATAATAAATGGAGCCACTTAACGCATCGAGATTAAAAATACCTAATCCCATAATGATAAATCCTATAGCAGGGATAATATTATAACTAATGATTAGTTTAATATTATTTGTTGAAAGGGCACCAATTACTCCAAATACCATGGATAACCCTGCAATCCAGATGAATGCCTCATGTGTAATTTCCGTTCGATGGATGAAAATTAATGAGAACACGCGTAGGATGGAATAGATACCTACTTTAGTTAATAGGGCACCAAATAAAGCAGATACGACCGGATTTGGTACGATATATGGCCTTGGCAACCAATAATATAGCGGGAATAGTGCTGCTTTCGTACCAAATACGAAGAACAGGAGAACCGCAATGGTTGTTAAGATTCCAGTCTGTTCGACTTCTGCAACACGCTCTGCAATTTGAGCCATATTAATGGTTCCTACAGCTCCATATAATAGAGCAATTGCAGTTACAAATAGCATGGAAGAGAACAAGTTAATTAAAACATACTTGATAGATTCTCTTAATTGAACTTTATCGCCACCTAGTACGATTAGGGCATAGGAAGCCATCAGTAATACTTCAAAAAATACAAATAGGTTAAATAAATCACCTGTGAGAAACGCACCAGTTACACCAGCAATAAGCATAAAGTAAAACGTATAGAAATAATGTGTTTCTTGTCTTAAAGATAAAGAGTTTGGCGCGTAAAATACCGCTGCTGTTGCGATGATATTCGTTGTTAGAACGAGTAGAATGGAAAGCTTATCTGCCACTAATATAATTCCGTATGGTGCTATCCAACCACCCGTCTCTAAAATTATTGCACCATCAGTAAATACAGTATAGGCAACAAACATCGCGACTGCTAAGCCAATTAAAGTAAAGAGCTTTGTTAAAAGTCGAGTTGTCTTCACATGTGAGTTAGTAAATGCCACAATGACACCTGAGATTGCCGGGATGATTAGCGGTAATATAGCTAAATTACTCATTCGATTCACCCCTCATTTCTTCCATATTGTCTGTTTTGTTTTCTTGAGCTGTTCGGTAAGCTAGAACAAGTAAAAGACTAGTAATACCAAAGCTAATTACGATCGAAGTTAAGATCAATGCTTGTGGTAAAGGGTCAGTATAGTTTACTACCGCATCATCTAGTATTGGAGGCTGACCTCGTTTTAATTTCCCCATCGTCAAAATAACTAGATGAGCACCATGGGATAATAGAACAGTCCCAATGATTATGCGTAATAACTGCTTTTGTAATAGGTTATAAACAGCTGTTGCAAATAAAATCCCAGCTAGTATTAGAATGATATATTCCATTTACTCAGCCTCCTTATTTCTGAGTTTAATGAGGCCATAGATGGCTAAAGCAGCAATACCTAATACTGCGATTTCAAACAGTGTATCGAGTCCACGCATATCCACAAGAATAACGTTTACGATATTGTGTCCGCCACCGAGTTTATATGCGGTTTCTACAAAGTAATCCGAAATCTTATTAAACCAATCTGCACTATGGGCTGCAAATCCTGTAAGTGTAACTAAAAGTCCCATACCTACAGCAATAATGGTATTGGTAGTGGATGTCTGCAATGTTTCCTCTCTTTTTCTTAGCTCAGGTAAATGATAGTAAGCGAGTAAGAAAAGAGCCATCGATACAGTTTCTACTACTAATTGCGTTAAAGCTAAGTCTGGAGCACGGAAGATGACAAACAAAATAGAAATTCCAAAGCCAACAATACCTGTAATGATAATTAGTGCGAGTTTATTATTAACAAAAATTGTCGCCAATGCAGCTAATACCATGATGATTACTACGGCAATATCAACTACGGAAACTTCTGCTAAATCTTCAAAGCTAATATTGCTTAGACCACCAGTTGTTAACATGATAGTAAATGTTGCCACTATGATAGCTACTAAGATGATGGACATGTATAGCTTAATTGATCCAGTCATATAAGCATTGGTGACACGGGCTGAAACATCGTCTATTTTCTGAATTAACTTGTCATACACTTTATTAAAACTTAATTTACCAGGTAAGACATGATAAATGTTGCTCCATTTTTTACGAGTTAAGAATAGGACAATACCTAGTCCAACTACTATAAGAGACATTTGGAATGCTATCGAATCAAAACCATGCCAATAGTGAACATGATAAGGTTCCATCGGGCTATTCATTATTCCGCCTGTTGCGTGTACTAGTAATGAACTGTTCGCAATATTAGGGAATAAACCAATAATGATAACACCTAGGATGAGGATTAATGGTGAAATAAGCATACCAATTGGTGCCTCATGTGGCTTCTTTTTAAGTAAATCGAATTTTTTTGGCCCCGTAAAAACGCCAAAGAAAAGATACATGGAATATACAAAAGTAAAAATACTTCCAAACACGGCAAGGTAAGGAATAGCAGTTGAAAGGAAGCTAGCTAATCCATTTGCCTGATCACTTAATTTCGTTGTTGCCTCAAAGAATAATTCTTTACTATAGAAGCCGTTTAAGAACGGAAAGGGAACCCCAGCCATTGAGAAGGTACCAAAGACAGCTAACGTACCGGATATTGGCATAATCGTAAATAAACCACCAAGTTTACGTATGTCTCTGGTTCCAGTTTCATGGTCAATGATCCCAGCAATCATAAAGAGGCTTCCTTTAAATGTAGCATGGTTTAAAATATGGAATACAGCAGCGAATATTGCAGCCTCTGTTCCAAATCCAAGCATAGCCATAATCATACCTAATTGACTTATGGTAGAAAATGCAAGTATACCTTTCAAGTCAGTCTGTCGTACTGCCATATAGGATCCCCATACCAATGTAACAATTCCGACTAAACTAACGGTAATATAGAACCATTCAAATGCTACGAAAATAGGTAAGAATCTTGCTACGAGATAAATACCCGCTTTAACCATGGTAGCGGAGTGTAAGTAAGCACTAACTGGTGTAGGTGCCTCCATCGCATCTGGTAACCAAATATGAAATGGAAATTGTGCAGATTTAGTAAATGCACCTAACAGAATTAATCCTAAAATTAAAGGCAAATAATTGTTGTTAATAATCAAATCTACTTGATCAATCATCCCACGGATACTTGTAGTTCCGGTAATGACGGATAATAATATAAGTCCACCTAGCATGCTTAGCCCACCAAATACGGTGATAAGCATCGATTTTTGTGCCCCATAACGTGAACGTTCTCGATGATGCCAATATCCAATTAATAAGAATGAAGATATTGAGGTTAGTTCCCAAAAGGAATATAGAACAAACACATTATCAGACAACACAACGCCTAGCATTGCTGACATGAACATAAGTAGATAAACATAGAAATGAGCTAATCTTTCTGAGACATGCAGGTAATAAATGGAATAGAATACCACAAGTGTACCAATCCCACTAATAAGCAGTACAAAAAGCAAGCTAAGTCCATCTAAATAAAAATCAAAATTTATACCAAGGGAAGGAATCCAGTTATATGTATGACGTACTGGAGAAAAGTCATTACCTATAAAACGAACAAAGTAAAGGAAGATTCCTAAGGGGATAAGTAATACAAATATACCTGTATGAACTTTATTCTTCACCTTACTTAAAAGTGGAACTAATAAAGCAAATACAAGGGGTATTAAAACTGCAAATATCATCTACGAATTGACCTCCTATTTTTTTATCGATTATCCCAAACATAAGACGAGTAGATTACTCTTATTTTGGGTTAGCTTCTAACTTATCATTTACGTTAAATTTATTTTAATATATAACTGATAAAGTCACAAAGCGATATAACGTTACATATAACAGAAAGCTTACCATACTTTTAACCGAGAAAAAAATAAAATACCCCTAACATTCACAATAATGTCAAGGGTTATAAAATCTCTTCCTATATATATATAATCATTTAATACTGTCGATTTTTTTAACTGCTATATTTTATTTTGTGACTTAAACCTCGGCGATATATTTCATCTTCTATAAGCGAAACAAAATCAGGGCTTAATTTTAATTCATTTGCTTTATGATACGACTCGATTAACAATTCATCTGACAAATGTTCCATAATCGTAGCCCTCCTATATTGAACAAGTTCTTTTTATTAAGACGGTTTACTAGAAGATTGTTGCATTTTGTGGAATTAGGATTGAGTGGGAGCCATATGGATATAGCTTTTTTCAACAATCTTTACTATAGTAGCGGTCTTAAATATCTACTAGATTTATGATAGATATAACGTAACACGAAAAATAATCAAGGACAAGATGCTAGTTATCTACATGGAGCTGTAGATAACTTGTGTATAAAGGTTGAAAACTACACGTAAACACTTGATTCTATACTGTTGATAATGTGAATATAGTTATCCACAATGCGAGAAATGCGAGAATTTGTCGAACGATTTTTGCATTTTTAATCGCTATTTTACATATTTCTACCTTCTGTAACATATCTATGGTATTTTAGTATGCATAGGTTTTTATTTATATTATGTATAATAACCAAAAAGACTTTTGTATAAACATCGAATAGGTTAGTATATAAGTCGATAGATTTTGTAAACAAAGAGGTGTAAGTATTGTTAAAGCGGTTTCTACCAAACGAACATGTAAAAAGTATATTTGAAATTAAACCTAGTGACCTTCATGATAAAGGGATAAAGGGAGTAATTACAGATTTAGATAATACATTGGTAGCATGGGATGTAAAGAATGCTAGTCCCGAGGTTGTAGAATGGTTTAAACTAATGAAGGACCATGGCATTAAAGTAACTATCATATCCAATAATAAGGAAGAAAGAGTAAAAATGTTTTCAGAACCACTTGGTACACCATTTGTTTTTAGTGCTAGAAAACCATTAACTAGAGCATTTAAGACTGCTGCACAGCAAATGGAATTAAAAAAAGAAGAGATAGTTGTCATAGGTGATCAATTATTAACCGATGTACTAGGTGGTAATTCAGCAGGTTTTTACACAATCCTTGTTGTTCCGATTGTTCAAACCGATGAAAAGATAACGCAATTTAATCGCAGAATTGAACGGAAAATAATGAACTACTTTCGTAAAAAAGGTATGATTAGCTGGGAGGAATAAAAATGGAACAAATCCATTGCATAGGATGCGGTGTAGAAATCCAAACAGAAGACCCAAAAGGTTTAGGGTATACACCAAAATCATCGCTAGAAAAAGAAAATATACTTTGTAAAAGGTGTTTTCGTTTAAAGCATTACAATGAAATACAAGACGTATCCATTCACGATGACGATTTTCTCAGAATGGTTAGTTCGATTCGTGATAAAAAGGGACTTGTAGTCCATATTATCGATATTTTTGATGTGAATGGAACAATGATTAAGAGTTTACCTAGGATTGTTGGGAATAATCCTATTATTTTAGTTGGGAATAAAATGGATTTATTGCCAAAATCTACAAATCAGAATAAACTGATACAATGGTTACGATCATCTGCTAAAGAACTTGGTCTAAAAGTAAAGGATGTTTTCTTGATCTCATCAGTTAAAGGCTATGGGATGGATGAATTAACGGATCAAATTGAAGAGTACCGTAATCAACAAGATGTTTATATTGTTGGTACGACAAATGTTGGAAAATCAACATTCATTAATCAATTAATCAAACAATCCGTAGGGGAGAGTGACGTCATTACGACATCCTATTTTCCAGGAACTACACTCGGGTTTATTGAGATTCCTTTAGATGATGATTCTGCTCTTATTGATACTCCTGGAATAGTTAATCATGAGCAAATTGCGCATTACGTATCAGATCAGGATCTAAAGGTAATTACTCCGTCTAAAGAAATTAAACCAAGAGTATATCAGTTGAATTCGGAACAAACACTATTCTTCGGTGGTTTAGCCCGACTTGATTTTATTAAGGGAGATAGACAATCTTTCGTCTGTTACTTTTCCAATAATCTACCAATCCATCGGACTAAGCTAGAAAAAGCAGATGAATTATATGAAAGTCATCTTGGAGAGTTATTATCTCCTCCAGATGAAGAATCGATGAAATTGCTACCACCATTAACAACAAGTTCATATCGTTTAAATGGTGAGAAGACAGATATTGTATTTCCTGGATTAGGCTGGGTAACGGTAAGTGGAGCATGTACGATTGTGACGCATAGTCCAAAAGAAGTAGCTGTATCGTTGAGGAAATCCTTGATATAGGAGGAGTCTAAGTGGCGTATCAACTTGGGTTAATTGGGTATCCAATCAAACATTCCTTGTCTCCTTGGATACATAAACAATTCCTAGAGGAAGCGAATATACAAGGAAACTATTCGATATTTGAAGTTAGAGAAGATGATTTAACAGAACTTGTACAAACTATAAAGGAAAAAAGTGTTACAGGATTTAATGTTACATTTCCATATAAACAAAAAATAATTCCTTTATTAGATGACTTAGACCCAAGTGCGAAACATATTGGTGCAGTTAATACGGTTTTAAATAAAGAAGGTCGTTTAATCGGATATAACACAGATGGAATTGGTTACCTGCGTTCGTTAGAGCAAAGCTTTCCAGGCTTAACCAATAACAAACAGGTAAACATCCTGATTATTGGTGCAGGAGGCGCTGCACGAGGAATATACAATGCCCTACATCAAGCAGGATATTCGTCGATTACTATTGCGAACCGAACCATTGAAAAAGCAAAGGGAATAGCTCAAAATCCAAAGTCAGCCATTTTAACCTTAGATCAAGCTGAGGAAAATATAGCTACCTTTGACCTAATGATTCAAACGACTAATGTTGGGATGAAACCTAATCAGGATGATTCGCCAATAAAAATAGATGGAATGAAATCATCTACTATTGTAAGTGATATCATCTATCAACCGATTTGGACTACTTTATTACGCGAAGCCAAAGAGAAAGGTGCTCAAATCCATCAAGGACATTCCATGCTGTTATATCAAGCACAATATGCTTTTGAAATTTGGTTTGGGCTAACACCATCACTTGGAAATATGAACAGTCAATTAAAACGAATACTAGAAGGGTGATAACATGCTAACAGGTAAACAAAAGAGATTTCTTCGATCAAAGGCACATCATTTAAGACCTATTTTTCAAGTTGGTAAAATAGGGGTTAATGAGAATATGATCGTACAAGTAAATGAAGCTCTAGAAAAAAGAGAATTAATTAAGATTACGATTTTGCAAAATTGTTTAGATGATAAAGAAACCGTAGCGGAAGAATTAGAGGCAGGAACAGGTGCAGAAATTGTCCAAATTATAGGTAATAACATTGTTCTGTATAAAGAATCGAAAGAGAACAAAGAAATCGTATTACCTTCATCTTCGGACTGACTTTAGCGTTTTTTTTGGTATGTAGAGTTTTCTGTACTTTTTAGAAGGAGTATGTTTAGATGAATAAAAATGATGCGATTGCATTTGTTGAGCCACATTTAACAAAGCAGAGATTTGAGCATACATTACGTGTAGCTAGCACTGCTGTATCCTTGGCGAAGAAATATAATGTTTCTCCTGAGAAGGCCGAGCTTGCTTCTATTTTTCATGATTATTGCAAATATCGCGCAATGGATGAAATGAAAAGAATAATTGCAGCAAGTAATTTACCAAAGGACCTACTCCTCTATCATCATGAGCTTTGGCATGGGCCAGTCGCATCCATTAAGATAGAAGAGGAATTCGGGATAACAGATCATGAGGTAAAATCAGCTATTTATTATCATACTACTGGAAAAGCCAATATGAGCAAATTAGAACTTATTGTATTTATTGCAGATTATATTGAGCCTGGAAGAAGCTTCCCGGGACTAGATAAAGTAAGAGAGATGGCACAAAACGATTTGATTAAAGCCGGGTGGATGGTATCGCGAAATACAATAAAATATTTGATGGAAAAGGAAAATCGTATTTATCCTGACACATTTCATGCATATAATGATTTAACAAGACTTATAACTGGAGGTAATCATATTGAATAATAATCCTATGGAAATATTAAAGCTAGCAGCCGAAGCATGTGATGACAAACGAGCAGATGAGATTGTTGCGCTTGACTTAGCACAAGTATCCCTAGTCGCAGATTATTTCTTAATTTGCCATGGTACGAATGAAAGGCAAGTTCAATCCATTGCTAGAGCTGTAAAAGAAACAATGGAAGAGCATCAAATATCAGTGAAACGATTAGAAGGGTTTGAGCAAGCAAGATGGGTGTTGGTCGACCTGGGTGATGTTGTATGCCATGTTTTCCATAAGGATGAACGAAACTATTATAATTTGGAGCGATTATGGGGAGATGCTGCCCAAGTACCATTAGAGGTAGGACAGTAAGGGATGGCGTATCAATTAATGGCAAGCCTATATGATCAATTTATGGAAGATGCTCCATATGATCAGTGGGTGAAATATACGAAAACGATTATCGACAAGTTTGGTTTGAAAACACCAAATGTACTAGATTTAGGGTGTGGGACTGGTGAAATTACCGTTCAGCTGGCAGAGGAATATTCGATTACGGGTGTAGATTATTCTGCTGATATGCTAACAGTCGCAGACCAAAAAGCAAGTAATCACAATCAACAGATTCAACTAGTCCATCAAGATTTAAGAGAGCTGGAAGGACTTTATCATTTTGATTTAGCAATTAGTTACTGCGATGTAATCAATTATATGACAACCATGGAGGATGTTCAAAAGGTCTTTAACAATGTTTATCATTCCCTCAATGAACATGGCCTTTTTGTGTTTGATTTTCACTCTGTTCGTCATGTTGAAGAAGATTTAGTAGGGAATTCCTTTTCTGATGTAAAAGAGGATAGCGCGTATATTTGGACGTGTTATCCAGGAGATGAGGAAGGGGAGATGTTTCATGAGTTAACCTTCTTCACATCAGAAGGAGATTTATATACTAGATTTGATGAAGCACATCATCAAAAGACGTATTCGGTTGAGGTTTATCGTCGTTTACTAAAAAATGCAGGTTTTGAAATTTTGGCTGTTCATGGTGATTTTTCAATAGAAACAGATTTTTCTGAAAAAGAATCGGATCGAATATTTATTATAGCTCAAAAAAGGACAAGATAATTTATTTTTCTTGTCCTTTTCTTATTTTGCCAGAAAAATTTTCGTCTTGTATCATAGAAGGACAACTAGTAATGGGATGTGAATGTCTTGCTAGAATGGTTACGAAAAAACGTATTTGTAATCTTTATGGTAATAGGGATAATAGTTGTGTTCATTTTGTTTAATATGGGGGAGGAAGACTTGCCTACGGGTTTAGTTACAGTTGATGATTCATCAATTATAGAGGCTGAAGCCATAAATGAACCAAATTCTGGCCTGGTAGTCGTAGATATCAAAGGAGAGGTTCAAAATCCTGGTGTCTATGAAATCAAGGAGAGTTCCCGTGTTCGTGATGTTGTACTATTAGCAGGAGGTTTTACAAATTCTGCGGATCAAAATTTAATTAATCTTGCCCAAAAGGTGTTTGATGAAATGGTGATCCTTGTTCCTGAAATAGGACAAGAGGGTTCGGTTAATGTTGGCGAATCAGAAAGCGCAAAGATAAGAATAAACTATGCGACTGTCGAAGAAATCCAAAAACTACCAGGGATAGGACCGTCTAAAGCAAATGCAATTGTTGAGTATCGGGATGCGAATGGTTATTTTCAACAAGTAGAGGATTTACTAAGTGTGACAGGGATTGGTGAGAAGACATTAGAGGCAATCAAGGATGAGCTTCAAGTTCCTTAAGCGATTGACGGTAGTAGGACTCACAAGGTAAACTAATTTAATAGAGAGAGGAGACTGATCATGGAAAGAATCTCATGGAATCAATACTTTATGGCACAAAGTCATTTATTATCGTTGCGAAGTACTTGTACAAGACTTATGGTAGGAGCGACGATTGTTCGAGATAAACGAATAATAGCTGGTGGTTATAATGGGAGTGTATCTGGCGATGTTCATTGTGTAGATGAAGGTTGCTATGTTATCGATGGACATTGTGTACGAACTGTTCATGCAGAAGCTAACGCTCTTCTTCAATGTGCGAAGTTTGGAGTTCCTACAGAAAATGCCGATATCTATGTTACCCATTTTCCGTGCTTACAATGTACGAAGCAACTTATCCAAAGTGGTATTACAACGGTATACTATGCAGAGGATTATAAGAATCATTCATATGCAATTGAGTTATTTAAGGAAGCCGGAGTAAGAACGGAGAAAGTAGAATTAGACTACTTAGCATTAGATATGAACTACAAAGAGAAAGCTTCTGTTGTCGAAGAATTATTAAAGATAGTGGAACATCATGATACGAGCGAATTCAATCAGCTTAAAGAAAAGGCACAGGAATTATTCCGCTTAGTAAGGTAATCGTTTTATGAACGGTAATTGGTACATAGCTGCTTTTGCAGTTGTTTGTAGTGCATTATCTGTCATGTTTGATGCAATCCTATTTTTTTTAGCTTTTATCATTTGGCTATTCATATTGTTTAAAAAGAAACGGCTAGGTAAGTTTCCTATCACGCTTTCCCTAGTCGTTTATCTTACCTTCCTCCTTTATATCCCTCCCATTGATTCTCTCAAGCCTGACACAGACCGTTCTGACGTCACATTCTCAGGGAAAATAATACGTTATCCCGTCAAAACAGAAACGATGCTACAATTTGATTTCAAAGATGATGATACAAAAGATACGATGAGAGTTATGCTATTTAATCTTGATAGACAAAATCCAACTATCGCCACCATTCAATCTGGTGCATCCTGTCAAATTCATGGCGACCTCAATATACCAGAAAGCAGTAGTAATCCTGGTCAATTTGATTATCAAGCCTATTTAGCATCAAATGGAATACATTATGAAATTGTAATCAACTCGATAGAGGATATTAGTTGTCATGGTAGTGATAGATTGAATGTCCTCTATACGATGAGAGAGAATATCAAGGAATATATTTATAGTAAATTTTCTGAAGAGACAGGTGCTTGGATACTTGCACTTGTTCTAGGAGATGATAGTTTAATCTCAAAGGATATAACTGAGTTGTTTCAACGGTGGAGTTTGTCTCATTTGTTAGCTATTTCTGGTCTTCATATTGGATTAGTGGTGGGACTACTGTATTTCTTTACGGTAAAGCTTCAACTGCTAACCATAGAGAAAGCACAATATCTTATGATGATATTTTTACCAATATACGCTTTTCTCGCAGGTGGAGCGCCTTCTGTGCTACGAGCGAGTTCTATGGTTTTACTCGTTCTTTTTCTTCGTAAAGTGAAACGGAAGCTCATGATAACCGATGTTATTAGTATTGTCTTCATCATGCTGATTATTTTCGATAAATACATTATCTATCATATTGGATTTCAGTTTTCTTTTTTGGTTACTTTTGCAATCATATTGTCTAAAAAATGGCTGTTAAGTAGTGATTCCTTGTTATTTCAGATGTTGAAATTAAGTTTTATCTCACAGCTTGTCATTCTCCCTATTCAGATGATTTATTTTTACAATTTTAATCCGCTATCCATATTACTGAATGTCTTCGTAGTTCCGTATTTTACTTTCTTTGTGATCCCACTTATGTTTTTGCTACTGTTGATTTCACCAATCTCATTCCTACATGTATTTATGGACAAGCTATTTTCATTCGTGCATGAGATTTTTCTACGCTTATTACAAGGAGTCGATACTAATCTTTTTTATCCGTGGTGGAATGGTCAATTTCCTACTAGTTATATCGTGATATATTATACGCTGTTGATTTTCATGTTAGCGATGATTCTACGTGATAGGTTAACTAGAGCATTTGCTTATGGAACGTTATTAACTATGTTATTGGTATCGTTGATGCTTCGACCATATTTATCTCCATATGGGAGTGTCACCATGTTAGATATAGGACAAGGGGACGCTATAGTAATTGAACTCCCATTTCGTAAGGGAGTGTTTATAGTCGATGCGGGAGCTGCGATTTCGTTCGAAAGTATGGAAGCTACGAATCGAAATTACACTAGAGTCATTAAACCCTTTCTTCAGTTTCAAGGTATATATGAGATAAATGCAATTATCATCAGTCATGAGGATACAGACCATGCAGGTAGTGTGAAATATATTGTGGATGATTATCGAGTGAACACGATAATGATAAGCGAGTATTACCAACTTGAAGAGGAGCTTATTCATAAGCAGACACAAGGGGAAATACTAAGAGTAAAAGCAGGACAAGTTGTGGAAATAAAAGGAAAAATGTTTAACATTCTTGCACCTGGGGTAGATAACAAAGGCAGTAACGAAAATTCCCTCGTATTTTCCATTAGTCTAGGTGGCCGAGATTGGCTATTTACTGGAGATATTGATAAGGAAACCGAGAAAGATATAATCAAGACTTTCCCTGATCTGTCTGTAGATGTATTAAAAGTGGCACATCACGGTAGTAATACTTCTACCGATCCAATGTTTATTTCGGCGATTAAGCCCAATTACGCGCTAATATCAGTTGGTAAAAATAATCGATATGGTCATCCAACTCGTGATGTTTTAGAAACATTGCTTAAAGAACAGGCTCTTGTTCTAAGAACAGATCAGGCGGGTGCTATTATTTATCGTTATAGCGAAAATGATGGAACGTTTTATCAATTCAAGCCATAATCTAAATTAGACCAAATAAACAAAAGAGACCGGAGAAAGCCCAGTCTCTTTTGTTACGAAAAAACACTTATGTACTTATTGACCAATTACGCTAATGATTACTCCGATAAAAAAGATTAAAAGAAAGAAAACTAAAGAAAAGCCAAAACCCTTAATGGAATCAACTACATCATTATTTTTTGATTGTGGATCCTTTTCAAATTCATTCATAGCTAACCCTCCCATATCAACCTTTAGTATAAATTAATTACATAAAAAAATCCACCATAGATACAAAAATGTCAAACATTAATTATGCATAGCCAAAATTAGAAAGACTTAACAACTATACTTTTGGTGAGAAGGGTCATGCTATAGGTGAAAGAAAAACATCGTTTAACATACTGTTCCTAGGGCTTTATGTTAAACGTTCATATAGATAGAGAGGGAAATTCCTGTCCCTATTTTCCCTCTCAGGTTTTTCTTGCTATTCATCATTCGACCGATTACCATAAAGAATATACGAATTTGGAGTGAATAGCATGACTTACACAGATGTAGTGAAACAAATAAAAAAAAAGCAAATCCCAGAAGTCATTTTATTATATGGTACAGAAAACTATTTTATCCAGAAAATAAAGGATCTACTGGTTAAAGGTGTTCTAGACGATGAAGAAAACCTTTCTACATATGATTTAACCGAAACATCCATCCAAGAAGTCATTGCAGATGTCGAGACGTATCCTTTTTTTGGTGAAAAGAAATTGGTAATTGCTACGAATGCACTTTTTCTTAAAGCGAAATCGGACAAGCTGCCATTTGAACATGATTTGTCGGTACTCGAACAATATTTAGAAATGCCAGTAGATTATTCTGTATTGGTTCTCATCGCACCTTATGAAAAAATAGATGAACGGAAAAAAATCAGTAAACTTTTGAAAAATAAAGGGTTGGTAGCGGAATGTAATCCGGTTAAAGAGTACGAATTAAAAAATTGGATAGTAAATTTAGCTAAACAATTACATGTAACGATTGATGAGGATGCATTTGAAATATTCGAAAATGAACTTTCTACCGACTTAAACATTATTGAAAGTGAGCTAGAGAAAATAGCATTATATGTTGGTGCTGGGGGCACGGTGACCAAACAAGTTGCAGAAGAATTAGTATCCCATACGACCACTAGCTCTGGTATTCGGCTTGTGGACACGGTGATAGAAGGTAATCTTGCAAAAGCGATTACCATCTATAAAGATTTAGAAATCATGAAGGAAGAACCGATTGCATTAATTGGGTTATTGGCTTTTCAGTTTAGAACAATTCTCCGAGTGAAGCTTCTAAAGCAAAAGGGATATAGTTCTGGTCAAATGCAAAAGCAACTAGGTGTTCATCCCTATGTAATTAAAGTTGCATTAAATCGAGAAGGGAAGTTTACTGTGCAAAAGCTGGAATATATCATCGATCAGCTTACAGAAACAGATGCGATAATTAAACAAGGAAAAATGGAAAAGTCTTTAGCTTTTGAAATGTTATTATATAATCTGATTAAAAAATAATGTTAATAACGTGATAAACAATAAAAACGATCCCGAATAGGATCGTTTTTTATTGTTTAGGCACCAAGACCGTTAACTTTTTTAGTTAGACGACTCTTTTGACGAGCACCAGCATTTTTATGGATAAGACCTTTTTGTACTGCTTTATCAATTTTTTTAATTGTTGCAGTTAATGCAGTTTTAGCATTTTCTACATCATTTGCTTCAACAAATTTTTCTAAAATCTTTATTTGTGAACGCATTTCAGATTTGTCTGATTGATTTTGAGCACGTTTTTTATTGTTTACTTCAACACGTTTAATTGCGGATTTAATATTAGCCATGATTTCACCTCCTAAAAACACAAACGTTCATTACATTGAACAAGAGACATTGTACCAAAGTTGGAGCGTGTTTTCAATAACTATTATCCTTTATTCATGGTAATTTGTATGTTTTTAGTGAAAATGCTAAGGATAATTCTATAGATTTGTGTAGTTAACAAGTTGAAAGGATGAGATTTATTTTGGATAAAAAGGATATGATGGAAAACCAATTACAAGTTCGTACGGATTTAGCGGTGGAAGCGAAGGATATGTACGTTGAGAAGGAAACCCCTTCTGATGAACATATAAAAGGAGTTAAATTAAAGGATATCGAAGAAAATGGTATTAAAATATCCTATGTTGAAATAGATGATGAGGGTGCTCAACTTTTAGGAAAGAAACCAGGGTCCTATGTAACCATTTATGCAGATGGGGTGAAGAAACAGGATACGAAACGCCAAGATAATGCAGCAAAGATCCTGGCACGAGAAATTGAGAATTTACTTGAGAAAAACAATATCAAGAAAAATGCAACTGGGCTTATAGTTGGATTAGGAAACTGGAATGTAACACCAGATGCTCTTGGTCCTATGACAGTGGAGAAAGTACTTGTAACGAGTCATTTATTTAAGTTAGAACATGAATCAGTGTCAGAAGGCTATAGACCAGTTGGAGCCGTAACACCTGGAGTAATGGGGATTACTGGGATAGAGACAAGCAATATTATTTTTGGGATTGTAGAAAAGTTTAAGCCTGATTTTGTGTTAGCGATTGATGCCTTAGCATCCAGGTCGATAGAACGGGTTAATGAAACCATCCAATTATCTGATTCTGGTATCCACCCTGGTTCAGGAGTGGGAAATAAGCGTAAGGAGCTTAGTAAGGAAACACTAGGAGTTCCTGTATTGGCGATTGGGGTACCGACAGTTGTTGATGCTGTAACCATAACTAGTGATACCATCGATTTTATACTGAAGCATTTCGGCAGGGAATGGCGAGAAAAGGATCGCCCATCTAAAGCACTTGCCCCAGCTAGTATGTCTTTTGGGGGTAAGAAGTATAACGAAGAAGATCTGCCAGACTCAGAAAAGAGACAGACCTTTATGGGGATTGTAGGGAATCTATCTGAAGAAGAAAAAAGAAAACTTATTTCAGAGGTGCTAACGCCAACAGGCTATAATATGATGGTTACGCCAAAAGAAGTAGATGGTTTTATGGTTGATATGTCACATGTTTTGGCCAATGGTATAAACGCTGCCCTTCATGAGGCGGTAGATGTGAATAATATTGCCTCCTACTCTCGATAAGAATACCGTATAAATCTATTAAATTTTGTGAAAAATAAGAGATAACAGTTCTACCTTCCGAGGATTCGTCATAGATTTTACTAAAGACGAACTAGGAAGGTGGAACATGATGCTAGGACCTCATCGTTTTAAACGTGAAAATAGATTACCTCAATATGTTAAAAAAAGTGTTTTATATGTTGCTAGTGTGATTATTTTGTTTCTCTTTATCGGAATTTTCACCACCATTTCACCAGCTTTTCGGTTATCGTCCAATACGTTAACGAATTGGACAAGTGAAATTGAGAGCTCTACCTTTATGTATTTATTAGGAATGGAAAATCGAATTTTTATGAAGGGACTTCCGCCAGAAACGGAATTGCCAAATTTATCCTCAACTCTTTTTCAAATAGCAACCAGCATCAGGCCAGATGACCCGAGAAGTTTACTTGGAAACGAACTTCCCGGTTTTTCGATTTATGATAGTGAGATTTTCATTGCAGGGGAAGGAACGAATTATACGAATCTTCCAGTGGAATCATCACCTCCGTTAGAGGAAGTCTTAAAAGATAGGGAAGCAGTGATTGATGAAGAGGTTGAAGTGGAAACTCCAGAGGATACACCAGAGGGAGCACCAACAACTGGAGATAGGGAAGTTGTTTTTATTTATAATACACATAACTATGAATCATTCTTACCTCATTTACCGGGCGTAACTAATCCTAATTTAGCACAGCATAGTGAAGTGAATGTCACATTAGTAAGCGAGCGTCTCTCTAGTGCCCTTGAAAAATATGGTATCGGTAATAAGCTTGATGATACTGATAACATGAAATTATTGGAGCAGAACAACATGGAGTACTGGCAATCTTACACTTCGATTCGTGGTACTGTCCAGGAGGCTTTTGCCAATAATCAAGATATCCAGTATATATTTGATATTCATCGGGATTCATTAAGAAGAGAAGCAACCACAAAGGAAATCGATGGAGAAGCATACGCTAAGATTGCTTTTGTAATAGGTGGAGATAATGAGAATTATGAAAAGAATCTGGAGTTTGCTAGTAGACTTCATAAGCTCATGCAAGAGAAATACCCTGGTCTAAGTAGGGGAGTATTACCTCCTAAAAAAGGCGCAGGGACCGATGGGGTATTTAACCAAGACTTACATGAGAATGCTTTAACAGTAGAAATTGGTGGAATAGATAATAAATTAGAGGAATTATATCGATCTGCTGACGCTTTAGCAGAAGTGTTTAGTGAATTATACTGGGATGCGGAGAAGGTTAGTTCGGAATAGGAGGTAGATCATTATGTTTAAGTTTATATCTGTGGTGCTACTACTAGTTATTTGTTTTCTAGTAGGTGCTATCGTAGGTGTTGACCATACTGGAAAACATGTACCAGTGACCGATACAAGTACTGCTAGTGAAATTGTGGAAGCATCCTCACAGGTCCAACAAACTACTAATGATAAGCCAGAAAATCCAGAAATCGTTAATCAAACTACAATTACCGAGGAGCTTTCTGTTTCGAATCCTGACCAGCTAAGCCAAAAGACAGCATCTTTTTTAGAAGTTGTGGTCCAAGGTTTTTATGATATGGTTGTTGAAATTTTATATCAGATTTCCCAATTGTTCTTCTAAATAAATTCATAGTACTAGATGTGGCTCGAATATGCGATATTTCCCTCGTAGTTGAGCCACTTCTTGCGTTAGATTAGTTGTCGTATTTGAAAGTGAAACATTCGAAGGTATCAAGATATTGCGTCTTTATGTATGATTATGGCAACTCTTTCTTGAAACAATAGACTCCAATTGCTATAATCATCCTAGCAATCATCGAATTGTTGGCAGATAGGAAAGAACAATAAGCTTTCCTAACCAGCAAAAGAAAAAACAACATATTCGCAAAAATGCGCGAATGCGAGTTTTTTAAATACTAGGATGTATTAAATATGTACTTTACCGAAAATGGGTAAAGGCAAGTAGGAGTGAACATCACGTATGGCAAGAAAACAAGAGAATGTACGTAATTTTTCTATCATAGCCCATATTGACCATGGTAAGTCGACTTTGGCTGATCGCATTTTAGAAAATACACAAACCGTTACGAAACGTGAAATGAAAGACCAAATTCTTGATGCAATGGATTTGGAACGAGAACGTGGCATAACGATTAAATTGAATGCAGTACAATTACAATATAAGAGTAAAAGTGGGGAAGACTTTACATTTCATTTAATTGATACCCCAGGACATGTTGATTTTACATATGAAGTATCTAGAAGTTTGGCGGCTTGTGAAGGTGCGATTTTAGTGGTTGATGCAGCACAAGGAATTGAAGCCCAAACTCTTGCGAATGTTTATCTCGCTTTAGATAATGAATTAGAAATTATTCCGGTTATTAATAAGATTGACCTACCTAGTGCCGACCCAGAACGTGTAAAAAAGGAACTGGAGGATGTAATCGGAATTGATCCTGATGACGTTATTTTAGCATCTGCTAAAGCGAATATTGGTATCGAAGACATTCTTGAACGAATTACAGAGGCCGTCCCGCCACCAGCTGGAGATCCAGATGAGCCTTTAAAAGCACTTATATTTGATTCTTTATATGATTCCTATCGTGGTGTTGTTGCGTATGTTTGTGTGAAAGAAGGATCTGTAAAAGTTGGCGATCGTATTAAAATGATGGCAACTGGTAAAGAATTTGAAGTAAACGAAGTTGGTGTGTTCACACCAAAACAATTACCACTCAAAGAGCTAAACGTTGGGGATGTTGGCTATATTACCGCGTCCATTAAAAATGTTGGGGATACACGTGTAGGGGATACCATTACACTAGCAGAGAAACCTGCAAAAGAGCCGTTACCAGGATACCGACGCTTAAATCCTATGGTTTATTGTGGACTTTACCCAGTAGATTCCAGTAAATATAACGATTTACGTGAGGCGCTTGAACGATTAGAATTGAATGACTCGGCTTTGCAATATGAAGCAGAGACATCACAAGCGTTAGGATTTGGCTTCCGTTGTGGATTTTTAGGATTATTACACATGGAAATAATTCAAGAACGTATTGAACGTGAATTTAAAATTGATCTTATAACTACTGCTCCGAGTGTAATCTATGAAGTAGAGCAAACAGACGGAGAAGTTATCACGATTGATAATCCATCTGTTATGCCAGATCCACAGAAGATTCAAGAAATTCGTGAACCATATGTGAAAGCTACCATTATGGTACCGAATGAATACGTAGGACCAGTAATGGAAATTGCTCAAAAGAAGCGTGGTCAGTTTATTGATATGGAATATCTCGATGACATTCGAGTCAATGTGATTTACCATATCCCACTTTCTGAAATTGTGTACGATTTCTTTGATCAATTGAAATCCAATACAAAAGGGTATGCATCATTTGATTATGAATTATTAGGTTATCAAGCATCGAAACTAGTGAAAATGGATATCCTGCTAAATGGTGAGACAATTGATGCGTTATCGTTTATTGTGCATAAAGATTTTTCATATGATCGCGGGAAGCAAATCGTAGAGAAATTAAAAGAATTAATTCCTAGACAACAATTCGAAGTTCCGGTACAAGCAGCAATTGGAAATAAAATAGTTGCCAGATCAACCATCAAAGCAATGCGTAAAAACGTATTGGCGAAATGTTATGGTGGAGATATATCCCGTAAGAGAAAACTTCTAGAGAAGCAAAAAGAAGGAAAAAAACGAATGAAGATGGTTGGTTCAGTTGAAGTACCACAAGAAGCATTTATGGCCGTATTAAAAATGGATGATGAATAATAGTGAGAGAACGGAAGAACTTGTTAAAGTTTTTCCTTTTCTTTTTTAATTATAGAGCCTACAGTTTTTCGGAAGATGTCAATAGAAGAAAAGTATTAGGATGGTTAGGAGACATAATATGATTCAATCAGTATATATCCATATCCCGTTCTGTCAGCACATCTGTCATTATTGCGATTTTACAAAGTTCTTTTATAATGAACAATTGGCAACGGAATATTTAGAAGCACTAGAAAATGAAATAAACACACATATTCAAGGTAGTAAGCATTCCGTCAAGACGATTTTTATTGGCGGGGGAACACCTACTGCTTTAACCTATTCCCAATTAAAAAAATTATTAATGTTTATGGAAGAAAAATTTGATGTTTGGAATTGTGAAGAATATACCATTGAAGCTAACCCAGGAGACTTTGATGCAGATAAGGCGAAACTCTTAAAGGAATACGGTATAAATCGTGTGTCACTTGGTGTTCAAGTGTTTGATGATGTGATGTTAGCGGAGCTTGGAAGAGCCCATCGGGTAAAAGATGTATATAAAACGGTTGAACTATTAAGCACGGCTGGCTTAACTAATATTAGTTTAGATATGATTTACTCTTTACCGAATCAAACACCTGAGCATTTTGAAAAAACGGTTACCGAGGCACTTTCCTTTGGTTTACCACATTATTCAGCATATTCCTTGCAAATTGAACCCAAAACGATTTTTTATAACCGTTATAAAAAAGGGCAATTACATCGACCCGCTCAAGAAGAAGAGGTAGAAATGTATGACATCCTGCAGTCAAAAATGCGGCAAGGTGGACTAATGCAATATGAAATAAGTAATTTTGCCAAATCTGGTTTTGAAAGTAAACATAATTTGACCTATTGGAATAATGATTATTACTATGGTTTTGGTGCCGGTGCGAGTGGTTACTTACCAGAAAAACGTACCATGAATATTCGACCTTTACCTGCATATATCAAACAAGCAAATGAGGATGGGAAACCAATTCTAAAGGTTGAAACAATAGGTTTAAAAGAGCAAATTGAGGAAGAATGGTTCTTAGGGTTACGAAAACTGCGTGGGGTCCATAAGAAAGTCTTCCAGGACAAGTTTGGCTTTTCACATGAATTACTCTATCAACAACAAATTGAACATTTAGTTCAAAAGGGTTGGTTAATTAATGATAAAGAGACTATCCATCTTTCACAGCAAGGATTACTATTTGGAAATGATGTATTTGAGTATTTTTTGTTGGAAGATGAAGATCTAGAGGCAATAGCATTGACAAAAAAATCGTGATTTGATAATTTATTAGTAGTATTAGCACTCGAGATAAGAGAGTGCTAACAGGGGTGATCATTAATGTTAACGGATAGGCAATTAATGATTTTGCAAGTTATAATTGATGATTTTATTGAATCAGCCCACCCAGTTGGTTCACGTGCGATTTCAAAAAAAGATGAAATATCCTTCAGTGCTGCAACTATCCGTAATGTGATGGCGGATTTGGAAGAAATGGGTTTTATTGAGAAAACACATTCTTCTTCAGGTCGTGTGCCATCAGAAAAAGGATATCGTTACTATGTAGACCATGTCATTGCACCGTCTATTGATAAAAGTAATTTAAATATAATGAAGGATCTAATTCGGGATGAATTTATTGACTTTGAAAAGCTCGTACAAAAATCAGCTGAGGTATTGTCTGATTTAACAAATTATACGTCCATCATTTTAGGTCCAGAAATATTCGAAACAAAAGTAAAACAGTTGCAAATTGTCCCACTGTCAGATCATACGGCAGTTGCAATATTGGTTACTGACTCTGGTCACGTTGAACATCGTTCTTTCACGATTCCTGGAGAAATTAGCCCGTCTGACTTGGAGAAAATCGTTAATATCTTAAATGAACGATTAAAGGGCGTTTCGCTGGCACGATTACCAGACGTTATAACAACGGAAGTAGTATCATTAATGAGGATATACGTTCGTGATTTTGAAAAGTCCTTTCAATATTTATCGTCTGCTTTCTTCCATGATCAACCGGTAAAGCTCTATATAGGTGGAAAAACAAATTTATTAACACAACCAGAATTTAATGATATTAATAAAGTTCGATCATTCTATCAAATGATGGAGAACGAGAATCAGGTTGTAAATTTATTAAAGACACCTCAACATGGAATAAAGGTGACCATTGGAAATGAAAATAAAGTTGACGTAATAAAGGATTTCAGCTTAATTACTGCTTCCTATCAATTAGGGAGTGAACAAATGGGAACTATTGCCCTAATTGGACCTACTCGGATGGAATATCGAAAAGTAATTACATTATTAAATGCGCTATCAAATGAAATGACAGATGCTTTATACTTATGGTATAAAAACAACGGGTAAAGACATGGGAAGAATATGTCTTTCTGAGTTGTATTTTGGAGGTGCGAATCATGGAAGAAAAAGATGTTACAGGGGTCGAGGATGAGAAGAAACTTGACGAACAAGTTGAAAAGGAAGATCAAACTGCCGACTCAGAAGTAACTATTGAAGAAGAAGGTATTGAACCTGATTCAGAAGCAACGGAGCTAGAAGCAGAGTTGGCTAAAGTTCAACAAGAAAAAGAAGAGTTATATCAACGATTATTACGAACACAAGCGGAATTTGATAACTACAAAAAACGTTCCATTAAAGAGCGGGAAGCGGAGCGCAAGTATAAAGCACAGGATCTTGTTACAGAGCTTTTACCTGCAATCGATAATTTCGAGCGCGCCTTACAAGTGGAAACTACAGATGCTAATAAGAACTTGTTAGATGGGATTTCGATGGTATATAGACAGCTTGTGGATGCATTAAAATCACAAGGTGTTGAACCTATCGAAGCTATTGGGAAAGAATTTGATCCCAATATTCATCAAGCCGTTATGCAGGTTGAGGAAGAAGGCTTTGAACCGAATACGGTAGTAGAAGAACTACAAAAGGGATACATGATGAAAGATCGTGTTATCCGTCCTGCTATGGTAAAAGTAAACCAATAATTTAAAGAAGGCTATCTTGTCAAGGAGGAAATAATTCATGGGTAAAATCATCGGAATTGATTTAGGAACAACAAACTCTTGTGTTGCAGTTATGGAAGGTGGAGAAGCGGTTGTTATCCCTAATCCTGAGGGGAACCGTACGACACCGTCAGCTGTAGCGTTTAAAAATGGAGAAAGACAGGTAGGGGAAGTAGCAAAACGTCAATCTATTACTAACCCGAATACGATTCTTTCTATTAAACGCCATATGGGTACAGATTATAAAGTAGAAATTGAAGATAAAGAATATACACCTCAAGAAGTTTCTGCTATTATTCTTCAGCATTTAAAATCATACGCTGAAGATTATATTGGTGAAAAAGTGGATAAGGCAGTTATTACAGTACCTGCATACTTTAATGACGCAGAACGTCAAGCTACGAAAGATGCTGGTAAAATTGCTGGTTTAGAAGTGGAGCGTATTATTAACGAACCAACAGCAGCTGCCTTAGCTTATGGTATTGAAAAGTCAAATGAAGATCAAACTATCCTTGTTTACGACCTTGGTGGAGGTACATTTGATGTATCAATCCTAGATATTGGTGAAGGTACATTTGAAGTAGTTGCAACTGCAGGGGATAACCGACTAGGTGGAGATGATTTTGACGAAGTTATCATCGAGCATCTAGTTGCTGAATTCAAAAAAGAAAACGGAATTGACCTTGCAAAAGATAAAATGGCAATGCAGCGTCTAAAGGATGCTGCTGAAAAAGCTAAAAAAGATCTATCAGGTGTTTCCCAAACACAAATCTCATTACCATTCATTACTGCGGGAGAAGCTGGTCCATTACATTTAGAGATGAACTTAACACGTTCTAAATTCGAAGAGTTATCTTCTGATCTAGTTGAACGTACAATGATCCCTACTCGTAAAGCATTACGCGATGCGGATTTAACTGCAAGTGATATTGATAAAGTTATTTTAGTTGGTGGTTCAACACGTATTCCAGCAGTACAAGAAGCAATCAAACGTGAAATTGGTAAAGAGCCATCTAAAGGGGTAAACCCAGACGAAGTAGTAGCATTAGGCGCTGCTATTCAAGGTGGTGTCTTACAAGGTGATGTAAAAGATGTTGTATTACTTGATGTTACACCACTATCACTTGGTATTGAGACTATGGGTGGCGTATTTACGAAACTAATTGAACGTAATACAACGATCCCTACTAGTCATTCACAAGTATTCTCAACAGCTGCTGATAATCAGACCGCTGTAGACATTCATGTTCTTCAAGGGGAACGTGAAATGGCAGCAGACAATAAAACACTTGGTCGCTTCCAATTAACGGATATCCCACCAGCACCAAGAGGTGTACCACAAATTGAGGTATCTTTTGATATCGATGCTAACGGTATCGTTAATGTAAGTGCAAAAGATATGGGTACGAATAAAGAGCAATCCATTACAATTAAATCTTCTTCCGGTTTATCAGATGAAGAAGTAGAACGTATGGTACAAGAAGCAGAGGAAAATGCGGAAGCTGATAAGAAGCGTCGTGAAGAAGTGGAGCTTCGTAATGAAGCAGAACAATTAATCTTTACAACCGATAAGACGCTAAAAGATTTAGCGGATAAAGTTTCGGATGAGGAAAAACAAAAAGCAGAAGCAGCTAAAGAAGAGTTGAAAAAAGCTTTAGAGGGTAATGACCTCGATGAAATTAAAGCGAAAAAAGAAGCTTTACAAGAACAAGTACAACAGTTATCTGTGAAGCTATATGAACAAATGGCCCAAGCAAACCAAGCCGGTCAAGATGAAGCAGCTCAAAACACGTCAGATGATGTAGTAGACGCTGATTACCAAGAAGTCGATGACGAAGAGAAAAAATAAGTAAATACTTGAACAAAAAAGTCAAAGTCAGGACCTTCTTGACTTTGACTTTTTTAAGTTAAGTTGGTTCACCCCATTAGTTGGCAAGGTGCTTCGTATGTCACACACAAATTTCAAACGGATATGAGGCCACTTGTAGAGTACGAGCAGAATATAGGAAGCTATCATTATTTGTAAGTATCCAGTGTGTTATTCGATCTGAGGATATGGATTTTTAACTAAATCTACTAAAGCACAAGCAATGAACCATTTGCCATCATAATGTTGTTAATGTTATGATTTACTCTATGTGAAAGTGATTCGGGAGAGTGATACAGAGTGTCAAAACGAGATTATTATGAAGTCTTAGGTATAGATAAGAGCGCATCTAAAGAAGAAATCAAAAAGGTATACCGCAAATTAGCTCGTAAATACCATCCAGACGTAAACAAAGAGCCAGATGCTGCTGATAAATTTAAAGAAGTGAAGGAAGCATACGAGACATTATCCAATGATCAAAAACGTGCACAATATGATCAATTCGGCCATGCCGGAATGAATGGAGGCCAAGGCTTTGGTGGCTTCGGAGGTTCACAGGATTTTGGTGGATTTGGCGATATATTTGACATGTTCTTTGGTGGAGGGGGACGTAGGAGAGATCCGAACGCTCCACAACAAGGTGCAGACTTACAATATACAATGATATTAGATTTCGAGGAAGCTATCTTCGGTAAGGAAGCAGATATTACGATACCTAAAGATGAACAATGTGCTACATGTCATGGATCTGGAGCAAAGCCCGGTACTAAGCCAGAAACATGTTCTCACTGTCATGGTTCTGGTCAATTGAATACCGAACAAAATACGCCATTTGGTCGTGTAGTAAACCGCCGAGTTTGTCATTATTGTGATGGATCTGGAAAGGTTATTAAAGAAAAATGTACAACATGTACTGGAAAAGGTACTGTTAAAAAGAACAAAAAAATTCATATCACCATTCCTGCTGGTATTGATGATGGACAACAAATTCGTGTGGCAGGAAAAGGGGAACCTGGTAAGAATGGTGGTCCTAGTGGTGATTTATACGTTGTCATTCAAGTACGTAACCATGAATTCTTTACTCGAGAAGGAGATCATATTTACTGTGAGCTACCATTAAACTTTGCACAAGCTGCTCTTGGTGATGAAGTAGAGGTTCCAACAGTACATGGTAAGGTGAAGCTAAAAATCCCTGCTGGCACTCAGACTGGTAAGGTATTTCGTCTGAAAGGTAAGGGAGCACCTAATGTAAGAGGTTATGGACAAGGAGATCAACACATTAAAGTTCGCGTTGTAACACCTTCTAAATTAACGGATCGTCAGAAGGAATTATTACGAGAATTTAACGAGATTTCTGGTAATGGTAAAGCAGAGGAACAAGAGGATTCACTTTTCCAGAAATTCAAAAGAGCATTTAAAGGGGAATAGGTTTAATCTAATTCCCTAATACATAATTATGATAGGAACCAGAACACTAGACTATAATGAAAAAGAAAAGAGTGAGATTTGCTTGAAATGGTCAGAGATTTGTATCCATACCACAAATGAAGCTATCGAACCGATTTCCAATATCCTGCATGATTTGGGAGCAAGTGGTGTTGTTATTGAAGACCCGCTAGACTTAATCATTGAGAAGGACACGATGTATGGTGAGATTTTTGAGCTTGATGCCAATGATTATCCAGAAGAGGGTGTATATATAAAGGCTTACTTACCTACTAATAGCTCCTTGGGTGAGACAGTTGATGCAATCAAGTTAGCAGTAAACAATTTGAGAACCTTTGATATTGATCTTGGTGAAAATCAGATTACATTGAGTGAAGTAGATGAAGAGGATTGGTCAACGGCATGGAAGAAATATTATAAACCGGTACAAATTTCCGATAAAATTACCATTACGCCAACTTGGGAAGAATATACACCAAAGTCTAAAGAAGAGATTGTTATTGAATTAGATCCTGGGATGGCCTTTGGTACGGGGACACATCCAACCACGATTTTAAGTATTCGTGCATTAGAGAAATATTTACAAGGCAATGAAACGGTAATCGATGTTGGATGTGGTTCAGGTGTACTTAGTATTGCATCAGCACTCCTAGGTGCTAAGGAAATTTATGCGTATGATTTAGACGAAATTGCTGTGACTAGTACGACAATGAATGCAAAAGTCAATCAAGTTGATCAATTAATCCATACAAAACAAAATAATTTGTTGCAGGATGTTCATATGAATGTGGATGTCATTGTTTCTAACATATTAGCAGAAATCATTGTTCGATTTATTAAGGAAGCATGGGATAACCTTATTCAGGGTGGTTATTTTATCACTTCTGGCATCATTCAAGCGAAAAAGGAAATGGTCTTAGAGCAGTTAGAGGACCAGGGTTTTGAAATAATCGAAGTTAATGAACTGGAAGACTGGGTTTCTGTAGTAGCGAAGAAAAAGTAGGTGCTTTTTATGCAAAGGTACTTTGTTCCAACAGAGAATTGGAGAAATGATACTGTAGTAATTGAAGGTGATGATGCTCACCATATGTTAAGAGTAATGCGTATGCAGGTAGATGACAGGATAATTTGTAATCCACCAGCTTCAAAGGGAGCTATTTGTAAAATTGTACAAATGGATACGGATTCCGTAACTGCAAAAGTTGTAGAGTGGCTAGATAGAGATAGCGAGCTACCTGTTTATGTAACGATTGCGCAAGGCTTACCGAAGGGCGATAAAATGGATTTGGTGCTGCAAAAGGGAACCGAACTAGGTGCGAGTGCTTTTATCCCTTTTCAGGCTGATAGATCTGTTGTAAAATGGGATGCTAAGAAGGAAGAAAAGAAATTAACACGTTATCGTAAAATTATTAAAGAAGCAAGTGAGCAATCCCATCGCAATCATTTACCAGAAATTAAGCCAGCAATGAAGTTAAAGCAGTTTATTGAGGAGAGTAATACCTATCATGTACGACTTTTCGCATATGAAGAAGAGGCAAAAACTGCTTCTTTCCAATCATTTGCAAGTGTTGTGAGCAAGCTAAACAAGGGAGATAGAGTTATGATATGTATTGGGCCAGAGGGTGGCTTTTCAACTGATGAAGTTGATACATTGAAAGAACATAACTTTATCCCTGTTCGATTAGGTCCTAGAATTTTAAGGACAGAGACAGCTGCTTTATACGCACTGGCTAGTATTTCGTACCATTTGGAAGAATTGGAGGACTAGTAATGCCAACAGTTGCATTTCATACATTAGGTTGTAAGGTAAATCATTATGAAACAGAAGGAATATGGCGGATGTTTAAGGAGCAAGGTTATGAACGTGTAGATTTTGACCATGATTCCGATGTATATGTTATTAATACGTGTACCGTAACGAACTCAGGAGACAAAAAAAGTAGACAAATTATTAGAAGAGCTGTTCGTAAAAATCCAGATGGTATTGTATGTGTTACAGGGTGCTATGCACAAACGTCACCTGGTGAAATATTAGAAATACCTGGCGTGGATGTTGTAGTCGGTACGCAAGATCGTAAAAATATGATTCAATACATTGAAGATCATAAGAAAACGAAAGAGCCAATTAATGGTGTGTCAAACATCATGAAAAATCGTGTATTTGAGGAAATGGACGTACCAGAATTCTCTGATAGAACACGTGCTTCATTGAAAATTCAAGAAGGTTGTAATAATTTCTGTACATTCTGTATTATTCCTTGGTCTAGAGGGTTATTACGTTCTAGAGATCCTGAAAGTGTATTAGATCAAGCTCAAAAATTAGTAGATGCTGGCTATAAAGAGATTGTATTGACAGGAATTCACACTGCTGGCTATGGGGAAGATTTAAATGACTATAACTTTGCAATGCTTTTACGTGATTTAGAGTCTAAAGTTGAAGGGTTGCAACGGATACGTATATCTTCTATTGAAGCAAGTCAGATTACCGATGAAGTCATTGATGTATTAGATCAATCTGAGAAGATAGTCCGTCATTTACATATCCCATTACAATCTGGTTCTGACTCTGTATTAAAACGTATGAGAAGAAAGTATTCAACAGATTATTACTATCAAAAAGTAAAGAAAATTCGTCGTGCTTTACCAGATCTTGCGATTACTTCTGATGTCATTGTTGGATTCCCTGGAGAAACAGAAGAAGAGTTTATGGAAACATATGATTTTATCAAAAAAGTTGGTTATTCCGAACTACATGTATTCCCGTTTTCTCGCAGAACAGGGACGCCTGCTGCTAGAATGGAAGATCAAGTTGAAGAAGATGTGAAAAATGAGCGAGTTCAACGGATGATAGATCTATCAGAGGAACTTGCAAAAGAATATGCATCCCGATATGAAAATGAAGTACTTGAAGTAATTCCAGAAGAACGTGCACTAGAAGAGGATAATCCGAATATGTTAGTCGGCTATACGGATAACTACCTCAAAGTGAAGTTTGAAGGTACACCTGATATGATCGGAAAGATTGTCCGTGTAAAAATAACAAAATCAGGTTATCCATATAACGAAGGTACTTTTGTAAGAATTATGGAAAATGCCACTCATAGTAAACTAAAAATGAATGCCTAGTCGTAAGAGGTGGCAACCCCTTAAAGTTAGAGTTTATATTATGCAGCTGATTGACTGGATTGAGTTCGGTATTCTACCGGACTCAGTCCAGTCAATTTTTCTTTT